>JALYXK010000057.1 GCA_030947145.1 Actinomycetota bacterium | reverse complement strand
CGCAGGGGGTCGGCGACGAGCTGAGCCACAGCTTGGTCGGCGGCTACGACCAGGCGCTGTTTCGCCTGAACTCCGACCAGGCGCAGGCGCTGGCCTACATCGACCGCGCCCCTCGCGCCGGCGGTGTGCTCGCGCCACCGCTGCTGTCGATGTCGGTGCCGGCGTTTACCGGACGCCGGACCTACGCGGGCCACGGGCAGTGGCAGCCCGCCGTCAACGTCGCGCTGACGAACTCGTTCTTCGACCCGGGACTGGGAGACCCCACCGGGGCCTTTCGCCGCGCCATCCTGAGCCGCTCCGGGGTACGGTTCGTCGTGGCCGACTGCAATGCCCCCGGGGCGCTGAACCGGGCGATCGCGCCGATCGCTCGCCCGGTCAAGCGCTTCGGCTGCGTGACGGTGTACGAGACGAGCTGATCTCCAGCACCGGTGGGGCTCAGCGCGCGCTGGGCAGCCGCCGGTAGGTCAGCAGCTCGGTGGGGAAGCTGCCCGCGTAATGCCTACGGGCCACCAACCCGAAGCCCGGATGCCGAGGCGTGCCGAGCTTGTAGCGGGAGGCGATCACGTCGTCGAGGACGACGTAGGCGTTGGCTCCGGTGGAGGTGAGGGTCCACATCCGGGCCAGCGAACCGAGGACCAGGTGCCTGCGGCGAAACTCCACGCCGAGCGCGGGGGCGCCCACGAATGAGACGATCGTCACCGGGTCCCCCGGCCGGGCGACGCGATCCAGATACGCCGCCAGCGTCCGAAACGGGCCCCGGGCATAGACGGCATCGAAGCTGCGCAGCGTGCCGGCGGCCAGCGTGAGAATCAGGGCAGTGGCGGCCAGCACGGTCAGCGGGCGGGGCAGGACCGCGAGCAGCCCCCCGAACACGAGGGCGATGGCGGGCAGCGACGCCGACAGTCCCCGTGGGAGCCAGAGGTCGGTCACGGTCAGGCTGTAGAGCAGCAACCCGATCGGCGTGGCCACCGCCAGGGCCACCAGCAGCCCGAACCGTGATGGCAGCCAGCGGCTCCCGGGCGACCTCCGGCGCCGGCGCAGGCCCAGCGCGATCAACCCGCCCACGGCGCCGGCGCCGACGGCGATCAGCCCGGCCACCGTGGGGATCGCGTGCAGCGGAGCGGCCGGATGCCCGGGGAACGGCCGGACCAGATCGGTGAGGACGCGGTGAAAGCCCAGTGGGTAGAGCGCGCCGATCACCGCGAGCGCCTTACCGCGCAGATGGGGAAGCCAGGGCGAGTACAGCACCAGCACGGCGGCGTTGGCAATCAGCGGTGTCCGAAGCCGCTCCCGGCACGTCCACAGCGCCCATACCGCCTGAGCGCCGAGCACGAAGACGCCGGTGTAGTGGCAATAGGCGGCGGCCGTCGCCGACAGCGTGTAGAGCACCCACCAGCGGACCCCGCCGGTCCGCACCGCCCGCAACAGCGCCCAGGTGGAGAGGGCGACGAAGAAGGTCATCGTCGCGTAGGGGCGCGCCTCGATTCCGTAGTAGACGGCGAATGGGGTCAAGGCCACCACGGCCGCGGCGATCAGTCCGCCGACCCGCCCGATCGTCTCGCGGCCGATGGCATGGACGACCGGGACCGTCGCCGTGCCGGCCAGCAACGACGGCACCCGAATCCACACGGTCGCGTCTCCGAGCTTGGCCGCCACCCAGGCCAGCAGGAAGAACAGCGGCGGAGAGTTCTCGGCACCGGTGTGGACGGTGCTGAGCACGTTGCGCAAGCTGTGCCCGACGATGTCCTGATAGGTCGAGACCTCATCGCCGACCAGGGTCTGATGCAGCTGGCTGACCCGCAGGAGGAAGGCCACGAGGGTGAGCAGCCCAACCACGATCCAGTCGGCGGCCAGACGGTCGGGCATCGCCAGCCCGCGGCTCCGTAGCCTTGACTGCGTGGGCGCGCTAGCCACCGGTGTCCCTCGGGTCAGCCGGTCCGCTTCTTCGCCCGCGCCAGCTTCACACGCGCGGTGCCGTCCAGCTGCACCTTGCGCAGCCGGACCGCTCGGGGAGTGACCTCGACGCATTCGTCCTCGCGCAGGAACTCGAGGGCCTGGTCGAGCGAGAGCTCGCGCTTGGGCACCAGCCGCACCAGCTCGTCGGCCGTGGAGGAGCGGATGTTGGTCAGATGCTTCTCCTTGGTGGCGTTGACGTCGAGGTCCTCGGCCCGGGAGCTCTCGCCGACGATCATGCCCTCGTAGACCTCCTCCCCGGGGCCGACGAACAGCGCGCCGCGCTCCTGCAGGTTGAACAGCGCGAAGGAGGCGACCACCCCGCGCCGGTCGGCCACCAGCGAGCCGCTGGGACGGGTGCGCAATTCCCCATGCCAGGGCTCCCAGCGATCGAACACGTGGTGGACCAGGCCCGTGCCCCGGGTCTCGGTGAGGAACTCGGTGCGGAAGCCGATCAGCCCGCGGGCCGGCACCAGGTACTCCATCCGGACCCAGCCGGTGCCGTGGTTGACCATCTGCTCGAGGCGGCCCTTGCGCAGCGCGAGCAATTGAGTGATCACGCCGACGTATTCCTCGGGCGCGTCGACGCTCATCCGCTCCACCGGTTCGTGCGGCTTGCCGTCGATCTCCCGGGTGACCACCTGGGGCTTGCCCACGGTCAGCTCGAAGCCCTCGCGGCGCATCAGCTCGACCAAAATCGCCAGCGCGAGCTCGCCGCGGCCCTGGACCTCCCAGACCTCCGGGCGCTCGGTCGGGATGACGCGCAGGGAGACGTTGCCGATCAGCTCGCGCTCGAGCCGGGCCTTGAGCTGGCTGGCGGTCAGCTTGTCGCCGTCCTGGCCGGACAGCGGAGAGTCGTTGATCCCGATCGTCACCGACAGCGAGGGCTCATCGACGGAGATCGCCGGCAGCGGACGCGGATCCTCGGCATCGGCCAGCGTCTCGCCGATGGTGATCTCGGCGATGCCGGCCACCGAGATGATTTCCCCTGGCCCGGCCTCCTCGGCATCGACTCGGTCGAGCGCATCGGTCACGTAGAGCTCGGTCACCTTGACGCGCTCGATCGAGCCGTCGGCGCGAGCCCAGGCGATCGTCTCGCCGCGGCGGATCGTGCCCTGACGCACCCGGCAGATGGCGATCCGCCCAACGTAGGGCGAGGCGTCGAGGTTGGTGACGTGGGCCTGCAGCGGATGGTCGGGGTCGTACTCCGGCGCCGGGATGTGCGCCACCAGCAGATCGAGCAGCGCTCCCAGGTCGGTGCCCAGCTGGTCGGGTTCCAGCCCCGCCTGTCCGGCCCTGGCGTTGGTGTAGACGATCGGGAAGTCGATCTGGGACTCGTCGGCGTCGAGGTCGAGGAAGAGCTCGTAGACCTCGTCGACCACCTCGTCGATGCGGGCATCGGGCCGGTCGACCTTGTTGACCACCAGGATCACCGGCAGTCGCGCCTCCAGCGCCTTGCGCAGGACGAACCGGGTCTGAGGGAGCGGGCCCTCGCTGGCATCGACCAGGAGCAGCACGCCGTCGACCATGGTCAGGCCGCGCTCGACTTCTCCGCCGAAGTCGGCGTGGCCGGGAGTGTCGACGATGTTCAGCTTGACCTCGCCGTAGCGGACGGCGGTGTTCTTGGCCAGGATCGTGATGCCCTTTTCACGCTCGAGATCCATCGAGTCGAGGATCTGGTGCCCGACATCCTGGCCGGTCCGGAACGCGCCGGACTGCCACAACAAGGCGTCGACCAGCGTCGTCTTGCCGTGATCGACGTGGGCGACGATTGCGATGTTGCGGATGTCTCGGCGGGTGGCCATCGCCGCATGACGATAGACGGACCAGGCCCGCCGGCCGTCTTGGAGCCTCAGCTCGTCTCCGTTAGGCTCGGAGCGTGACCGAGAGCGACGGCGGCATCCGCATCGAAGGCTTGACCAAATCCTTCCGCGGCCCCCAGGGTCCCGTACATGCGGTGCGCGGCATCGACGTGTCGATCGCCCCCGGTGAGACCGTCGCGTTGCTCGGCCCCAACGGGGCGGGCAAGTCGACCACGATCGACATGCTGCTCGGCCTCAGCAAGCCCGACGGCGGCACCGTGACCGTTTTCGGCCGCCCCCCCCGCGAGGCGGTCGCCGCCGGACTCGTCGGCGCGATGTTGCAGAGCGGCGCGCTGATCCGTGACCTCTCGGTGCGCGAGCTCGTCGCGATGATGGCGTCGCTGTATCCGCAGCCGATGGACGTCGAGGAGGCGATCGAGCTCACCCGGCTGCAGGGCATCGCTGCTCAGCGCACGCAGAAGCTCTCCGGCGGCGAGACCCAGCGCGCCCGCTTCGCGGTGGCGATCGTGAGCAACCCCGAGCTGCTCGTGCTCGACGAGCCGACGGTCGCGATGGACGTCGAGGCCCGCCGTGAATTCTGGGTGATCATGCGCGAGTTCGCCGCCAGCGGCAGGACCGTGCTGTTCGCCACCCACTACCTCGAGGAGGCCGACGCCAACGCCGATCGCGCGATCCTGCTGGCGCACGGACGGGTGGTCGCCGACGGCCCGACGACGGAGATCAAGGCGCGCGTTGGGAGGCGGACGATCCGCACGACGCTTCCAGCCGTCGACCTGCCGGGGCTGAAAGGGCTGCCGGGAGTCGTCTCCGCGGACCGGCACGGAGAGGCGGTGATCCTCAGCTGCAACGATTCCGATCAGGCAATCCGGGCGGTGCTCGAGCAATACCCGGCGGCGAGGGACATCGAAATCACCGGCGGAAGCCTCGAGGAGGCGTTCCTGGAGCTGACCGGCGAACCGGACGCCGAGCCGGCGAGGCTGGCGGCGCCATGAACCAATACGCCTACCTGCGCTTCGAGCTGCTGCGGACGTTCCGCAACCGCCGCTTCTTCCTCTTCTCGCTCGGTATTCCGTTGGTCTTCTACTGGCTGATCGCCTCCCCGCAGCACAACAAGCTGATCTCCCACACGGGGCTCACCTACGCCGCGTACTACATGATTGGGTTGGCTTCGTTCGGCACCATGATGTCGATGATCTCCACCGGAGCGCGGATCGCCACCGAGCGCCAGGCCGGGTGGACCCGCCAGCTGCGGATCAGCCCGCTGTCGGTGCGTTCCTACTTCCGCGCGAAGGTGCTGACCGGATACGCGATGGCGCTGGCCAGTCTGCTCCTGCTCTACGTCTCGGGGGCGTTGCTCGGCGTCAGCCTGCCGGCCCAGCGCTGGCTCGAGATGACCGGGCTGATCCTGGTCGGACTACTGCCGTTCGCCGCTCTGGGCATCCTTGTCGGTCATCTGGTGACCACCGACTCGGTCGGCCCCCTGATGGGCGGCCTGGTCTCATTACTCGCCTTCCTCAGCGGCACCTGGTTTCCGATCACCAACGGCTTCCTGCACACGCTCGGACAGTTCCTCCCCTCCTGGTGGCTCGTCCAAGCCAGTCACATCGCGGTCAACGGGCATGGCTGGGGGGCCCGGGGGTGGATCACGATCTTGGCTTGGACCGTGGTCCTCGCCGCGGCGGCCGGCTGGGCATACCGCCGGGACACGGGCAAGGTCTGAGGCGGGCAGGCGACGAACCGGCCGGAGCGGCCCGGATCGCTGCTCAGTCGCGGAGGGTGGCGAACGCCTCGCCGCGCTCGAGCCCGCCGAGGCCCGTCCAGATCACATCCATGGCGGCCTCGACCAGCTCCTCGCGCGGCACATCGGGATGGGCCTGCCACCAGCGGACGGCACCGCGGAGCGCGGCCTGATGGATCGAGAAGATGGCCTGTCCGACGTTGCTGGAGGGCTCGATCCCGGCCCGCTTGGCGTCCGGCGCCAGCAGCGCCGCCAGCAGCCGATTGGACTCGGCTCGGCAGTGGCGGTGGTCGGCGGCGACGTCGGGTTCGATCGGCGGGCGGTCCGGATAGAGCAGCTGCCAGGCCAATGGCTCGTTCTCGGCGAAGGCCAGATACGCCTCGACGGTGGCGCCGATCCGCCGCTGCATCGAGACCTCGCGCTCGATCGATTCCTGCAGATGCGAGAGCAGGGCGACGTGGGTTTCCTTCAGCAAGCTCCCGAAAAGCGCCCGTTTGGAGGGAAAGTGGTCATACAGCACGGTCCGGCTGACGCCGGCGGCGGCGCCGATCCGGCGCAGCGATGCGGCGTCGTAGCCCGCCTCGGCGAACTCCTGCAGCGCCGCCGCGGTGATCAGGCCGCGCCGCTCGGGGGCCGGTAGACGCTGTTTTGGTGAATCTGACATGGGACTCGAGTGACCAGGTCGGCCGATCGGCGTATTATCCGACATAGGTGTCGGTTAGCACGGGCACCCTGCATCAGAGCGACGAGAGCTCGTCGGCCGATCGGCCGCGCGCGATCGTTATGTCCAACGGACTTCGAAGGAGTCAAGGAAATGCCAGCTACGGAAGCGCTTGTCTTCGACGCGATCAGAACGCCGCGCGGCAAGGGCAAGGTCAACGGGTCGCTGCACGCGACCAAGCCGGTCGAC
>JALYXK010000026.1 GCA_030947145.1 Actinomycetota bacterium | reverse complement strand
CGATCACTCCGCCGCCGATCACCACCACCTCCGGGTTGAAGATATTGACGAAGCTGGAGATCGCCACGCCGAGCCGGCTCCCGATCAAGGCCAGCACCTCGATCGCCGCGGGATCGCCGTCGTGGGCGAGTTCGGTGACCAGCGGCCCGGCCGGCTCGCGCCCGTCCCGCACGGCCCGGCCAAGTCCGGAGCCGGGGCGATCGCCGGCGATCCGCCGGGCCTCGCGGGCCAATGCCGTCCCCGAGGCCAGCGCCTCCACGCAACCCCGGTTCGGGCAGTTGCCCTGGCAGCGCGGGCCGTCCATGTCGATCACCACGTGGCCGAGCTCACCGGCGGCCCCGATCTTCCCACGGTAGAGCTGGTCACGCAGGATCAGGCCGCCGCCGATACCGGTGCCGATCGTCAGCATCACGGCCTCGCGACAGCCGCGGGCGGCTCCCGCCCGGTGCTCGGCCAGGAGCGCGAGGTTCGCGTCGTTGTCGACGTAGACCGGCAGCCCGAGGCGCTCGGCCATCAGGTCGCCGAAGGCGACGCCGGCCAGCGGCAGATTGACCGCGATCACCGCGATCCCGGTGCGCTGATCGATCAGGCTGGGGATCCCGAACCCGACCGCCTCGACCTCGCCGCCCGCGGACTCGCGGACCTCGTCGACCGCGTCAACAGCCGTCTGGAGCAGCGTCGCCTGGTCGAGACCCGCTACCGTCCGCTGGGCGCGATGGTGGACCGCGAGGTCAGCATCGACCGCGCCGGCCAGTAGCTTCGTCCCGCCCATGTCGACACCGATGGTGCGCCGGGCAGGCATGTCGCGTCACTATATGCACAGCCTGGTATGTCCCACGATTCCGACAACCGGGCGCAGTCCCAAGACCCCCCTTATCGGGTCTACGGCGGGCAGGAACGCTCCCGCCCCAGCCAGGACGAGCGCCCATACCGCACCTATAGATCAAGCCCACGGGGGCTTCGCGCCCGCCTGCGCGGCGAGGACGACCTCGCGCTGTCCGAGCGCCCCGGCGGGGAGCCGCCCAGCGGCAAGCCGCGCCGGCGCTGGCGCGGTGGCGGTGGCGGTGGATGGACCTGGCAGCGGGGGCTGAAGTACCTGGCGCTGGCGATCGGCGCCTGGCTGCTGCTGTCGCTCGTGCTGTTTCTGATCAGCGCCCAGACCAACCAGGGCAACCTCCCGGCCTCCGCTTCGGCGGCGCTCGCCTCGGGCGGGAACATGCTGACCTCGACCGACACCGTCCTGATCATCGGCACCGACCAGCGCCCGACCGGCTCGAAGGAGCCCGGCGCCAACACCAGCGACACCGGCAGCCGTTCGGACACGCTCATGCTGTGGCGGATCGGCGGCGGAGTCTCCCGGCGGCTCTCGATCCCGCGGGACACGGCCGCTCAGATTCCCGGCCACGGGCTGACCAAGATCAACGCCGCCTACGCCTACGGCGGCCCGGCCCTGGCCATCAAGACGGTCGAGCAGTTCACCGGGGTCCCGATCAACCACCTGATCGTGGTCAACCTGGCCAACTTCCCCAAGTTCATCGATGATGTCGGCGGAGTCACGGTGCAGACCGGCCGCGTCTGCTCGGTGATCAGCGGAGGGGTCTCCAACGGCGGCTTCACGCTCAATCTCCGGCCTGGGACGCATCACCTCGACGGGCGCGATGCCCTCACGCTGGCCCGGACCCGGGAGAACCGATGCAACCCGGCCGAGAACGACATCACCCGCGAGAAGCGCCAGCAGCAGATCCTCAACGGGGTCAAGTCTCAGCTGTTCAGCCTGCACACCTTCTTCCACCTGCCCTGGGTGGCCTGGGACGCGCCCAGCGTGCTGCGGACCGACATGGGCGGCTTCACGATGCTGTCGATGTTCGCGGCGTCCGAGCTCGGCGGGTCGGCGCCGGTGGACGTTCTGAAGCCGACCGGCTCGGAGACCCTGCCCGGCGGCGGCGACGCGCTGGTGGTCCCGTCCTCGACGGTTCGCGCTGCCGTGGCCAAGCTGACCCACGGCTGAGCCGGCGGCCACGAGACCCCGGCCACGCACGTTGGCTAAGCGTGGGTGGGTCTAGTCCGACTTCGACGAGGACGCCGAAGCGGTCTTCGAGGCGGGCTCGGACTTCGAGTTTCCGCCCGAGTCCGACTTGGCCGCGCTCGAATCCTTCGCTTCGGACTTCTTCGCTTCGGCCTTGGCACCGTCGTGGGACTCCTTCTCCCGTGAGCGCTTGCGGGTGCCGTAGTCGGTGTTGTAGAAGCCCGAGCCCTTGAAGTGGACGGCGATCGGGTGAAAGACACGCTCGACCGATGCGCCGCAGACGGTGCATTCGGTCACGGGATCGTCGCTCATGCGCTGCATGACCTCGAAGTTGTGCCCCTTCTGGCAGCGGAACTCGTAGATCGGCATCTTGCCTCGAAGTATACCCCGCCCCGCGGTTGTCTCCGCCGCTTACTTGGCACTCTCACGAGCAGAGTGCCAAGCGGGTGCGAGGGCGGACTTGATCTACCATCCGCCGCCGTGCCAGAGCCCGTGACCATGGACAAGATCGTCTCGCTGTGCAAGCGGCGCGGCTTCGTGTTTCCCAGCAGCGAGATCTACGGCGGGCTCGGGTCGAGCTACGACTACGGCCATTACGGCGTGCTGCTCAAGAACAACATCAAGGATCAGTGGTGGCGGGCGATGCTGCAGGAGCGCGACGACGTGGTGGCGCTCGACTCGGCGATCATCCAGCACCCGGCGACCTGGCGAGCCAGCGGCCATCTGGCGGGCTTCACCGATCCGCTGGTCGACTGCCGCACGTGCAAGCTGCGCTTCCGCGCCGACCACATCCAAGAGGCCCACTGCGGGCGCAAGCCCTCAAAGCGCCCTGGCGAGACCCCGGACTGCGACCTGACCGAGGCCCGCGACTTCAACCTGATGTTCGAGACCACGGTCGGGGCGGTCAAGGCCGAGGGCTCGACCGTGTATCTGCGGCCGGAGACGGCCCAGGGCATCTTCCTCAACTTCAAGAACTATCTCCAGTTCTCTCGCAAGAAGCCGCCGTTCGGGATCGCCCAGATCGGCAAGAGCTTCCGTAACGAGATCACTCCGGGCAACTTCATCTTCCGGACGCGGGAGTTCGAGCAGATGGAGATGGAGTTCTTCGTGCCGCCGGCTGACGCTCAGCGGTGGTTCGAGCACTGGCTCGAGCAGCGCCGGAGCTGGTATCTGCGTCTCGGCATCCGCGAGGACCATCTCCGTCTGCGCGCCCACGACGCCGATGAGCTCTCGCACTACAGCTCGGCCACCAGCGACGTCGAGTACCTGTTCCCGTCCACAGACTCCGTCCGCGGAGCCCGTTGGTCCGAGCTCGAAGGGATCGCCAACCGCGGTGACTTCGACCTGAAGGCCCATGCCGAGCATTCGGGACAGAAGCTCGAGTACGTCGACACCGCCAGCGGCGAGCGCTACGTCCCGCACGTGATCGAGCCCGCGGCCGGCGCCGACCGGGCGATGCTCGCGTTCCTGGTCGAC
>JALYXK010000474.1 GCA_030947145.1 Actinomycetota bacterium | reverse complement strand
ATCGCCCACAACCTCGCGGCCAACTTCTACCGCGATCGCTCGCGCAAGCCGGAATCGGCGATCGAGGACGCGGGCATGATCTCGGCGCCGCACACGACCGAGTCGCTGGTCGAGGGACGGGAGGAGCTGAAATCGATCCTCTCGGGGGTGCAGCAGCTCCCCGACGATCGCCGCGAGGCGTTGATCATGCGCTTCGCGCTCGGGATGGACAACCGCGAGATCGCCCGCGCGCTCGGGCGCACCGACGGGGCCACCAAGGTCTTGCTGCACCGCGCGATCCGGCAGCTGGAGGGGATCGTCGCCGAGAACAACGGCGAGCTGGCCCTGGAGGAGCGCTCATGAGCGCGGTGGACTTCGACCACGGGGACGACTTCGTCGTCCCTTCCGAGTATCGGCCTGGCGGCCGAACTCGACGGCTGGAGGTGCTGGTGTGAGTTCGGGTGCGGCCGACTTCGAGGCGCTGCTGCGCGAGGCGCTGACGCCGGTCGATCCGCCCGCCGACCTGGGAGCCAGGCTCGAGCTGACGCTGGTCAACCTGACCGAGCTGGCCCAGGACGAGCTCGAGTCGTGGGAGGCCTCGGCGATGCGTGATCCGCGCAACTGGGTGCGGCCGGCCGCCGCCGCCGTGCTCGGCGCGGGCGCGGGCACCGCGCTGGTCGTGCTGCGCGTCCGAGGCCGTCACCGCGCCCGCACGCAGCGGCCCGGGAACTTGCGCGAGCTGGCCGAGCGCACCTGGCAGGACATCGGCGAAGAGGCTCGCCGGATCCTCCCGGATCGCTAGCGTCAGCCCGCGCTGTCGGCGCTGCTAGCTTCAGCTCATGGCCGTCTGCTATCGACATCCATCGCGCGAGACCGGCGTGTCGTGCTCCTCCTGCGGACGCTCGATCTGCCCCGATTGCATGACGCCGACCCCCGTCGGCATGCGCTGCCCGGAATGCTCGCGCGAGCGGACCAAGGTCAAGACGGCCCGCACGATGTCGAGCGGCACTCCGACGGTCACGCAGGTGCTGATCGCGATCAACCTGATCGTGTTCCTGGCCGAGACCGCGGCGGGGGCGCCGCTGGGCGGCGGCGGGGGCGGGCAGGTCTATCTCAAGGGCGTTCTGTTCGGTCCCTCCATCCACGAGGGCCACCAGTACTACCGGCTGCTGACCTCCGGGTTCCTGCACGACGGTTTGCTGCACGTCCTGTTCAACATGGTGTTCCTGTACTTCATGGGTCAGATCCTCGAGCCGGCGATTGGCCGCCTGAACTTCGCCTTCGTGTACTTCGCGTCCTTGCTGGCCGGGGCCTTCGGGGCGCTGCTGTTCACCCCGAACGCCCCCACTGTCGGCGCGTCCGGGGCCGGCTTCGGCATCCTCGGTGCGCTCCTCGTCGTGGCCCACGCGCGGCGCATCCCGATCTGGCAGAGCGGCCTCGGGATGACGCTGGCCATCAACGTGATCTTCACCTTCAGCATCAAGGGCATCTCGCTCGGCGGTCACCTCGGGGGCCTGGTCGGGGGGATCATCTGCGGATATCTGGTCGTCGAGCTCGGGGAGCGCCGACGGATGCGGGCGCTCGCGCTGGCGGGTTGTGTGCTCGTGGCCGTGGTGAGCGTCGTGGGCGCGATCGCCGTGGCCGGCCAGAACGGGCTGGCGCCCAACGGCATCGGGTTCGGCTAGCTCGATCCGAGCTGAAGATCCCGTGGGGTCGCCTGGGATCCTAGGCCACCAGCCTCACAGCGAGTCGTAGAGCTCCTGGATCGCGCCGAGCAGCAAACCCGGTGCGAACCGGGCGCGGACGTCACCTGCCGCCGCGGCGCCGAGCCGGGCGCGGGCAGCGGGGTCGTCGAGCAACTCGGCCAGTGCCCCGGCGAGCGCGAGCGGATCCCCGGGCGTGACCAGCCGCCCGCTGATCCCGTCGCGGATGATTTCCGGCAGTCCGCCGTGCGCGGCGGCGACGACCGCGCAACCGGCCGCGGCGGCCTCAACCGCGGAGCCGGGCAGCGGATCGGGCGAGGTCGACGGCACCGCGATCACATCGGCCGCGCCGTAGACGTTCTCGACGTCATCGCGGAACCCGACCAGGCGCAGCCGTTCGGACACGCCGAGGCGTCCGGCCAGCTCGAGCACTGCCGCGCGGCGCTCCTGGGCTCCCGGCCAGGCGTCGCCGGCGATCACGCCGATCGCTTCGCGCTGGCGCAGCGGCGCGCAGGCCAGCGCCCGCACGAGCACGTCCTGACCCTTCCAATCCGAGATCCGGCCGAGCACTGCGATCACCGGCGCGTCGGCCGGCAGACCGAGCGTCGCCCGGGCACGGGACCGCGGCGCGCGCCGCGCGTCGACGGCCAGCCCGTCCAGGATCACGCGGACGTTCGGGGCTCCGCGGAACTGGGCGGCGGTGGCGTGCGAGACGCAGGGGAGCGCCCGCGCCGTTGCGAGCAAGCGACGGTAAGCCGGCCAGGCGGTGCCGAAGCGCGAGTAGATCTCCCGCACGTGCCAGACGTGGGGCACCCGGGCCAGCGCTGCGGCGGCGGCGCCACCGAGGACCACCGAAGTGTTGGAGTGAACGATCGCCACGGCTCGCCGGCGGATCAGACCCCGGAGCTCAACGGCGTCGCGGGCACTCGCGCCGCCGAGCCCCATGAGACCCCGCGGGTTGGCCAGACCGCGCCGGATCACGCTGACCGGGCGGATGATCACCTCGATCCCGGCCGCCTCCAGGTCGACCGCGAGCTCGCCGTGATCCGGCAGCACCACCAGCGGCAGATAGCGCGAGCGGTCGAGCCCGGCGGCGATCAGCCGCAGCTGCCGGTCGGCGCCGTAGCGCCCGCTCGAGGAGTGGACGAAGAGGACGGTCCGAGCGCTCAGAGCTCTACCGTGAGCGCCTGGGCGGGCGGGATCGCTGCCTGCGGTACCAGCTCCGGGTGAAAGATGTGGGCCAGCAACTCCAGACCGTCGATGATCCTCGGCCCCGGGCGCGAGAAGTAGGACGCGGCGTCGACGGCCACCACCTCTCCGGCCTGGAGCGAGGCGAGCTGCCCGCGGTGCATCTCCGCCTCGCGGTAGGCGATTTCGGCGTCGTAGCCACAGGGCATCACGATCACCAGGTCCGGCTGCGCCAACGCGATCTCCTCCCACGACCGCTGCTCGGAGGGCTCCCCGGCGAATCCGAGCACGTCCTCGCCGCCGGCGTACTCGATCAGTTGGGGCGTCCAATGGCCGGCGACGAACGGCGGGTCGAGCCACTCGAGCGCCGCCACGCGAACCCGTCGGGCGCCGCGGACGGCCAGCCTGATGCGATCGATCCGCGCGGAGGCGTCGCGAATCAGGTCGACGGCAGCATCTTTGCGGTCGGTCGCCGCGGCGATCGTGCGGGCGTCGCCGAGCACCTCGCCGACGGTGTGCGGGTCCAGCGAGATCACCTGCGGCTCGGGCTCTAGCTCGGTGGCGATCGACCGGACGTCGTCGAAGGAAACCGCGCAGACCGAGCACAGCGCCTGGGTCACGATCAGCTCCGGCTCGAGCTCGCGGAGCATCGCCGTATCGAGCTCGTAGATCGACTCTCCGGCGAGCGTGCGCTCCTTGACCGCGGCATCGATCTGTGCGGAGCTGAGCCCGGCGGGCAACACATCGCGGGTGATTTTCGGCAGCGTCAGGGCGGCCGCCGGGTAGTCACACTCGTGGGTGACGGCGATAAGGTCGGATCCGAGGCCGAGGGCGAACAGCATCTCGGTCGCGGACGGTATGAGGCTCACGATTCGCATCGGCAAAGGAGAAACGATATGGCACAGCTGCTCAGCGACGAAGAGATCGCCTCTCGCCTGCGGTCCACCGAGTGGACGCGGGAGGGCGATGAGATCGTCCGCGAGCGGGGATTCCAGGACTTTGCGCAGGCGATTGCGTTCGTCAACCGGGTCGCCGAGGCGGCCGAGGCGGCCAACCACCATCCCGACATCTTCCTGCACGGCTGGAACAAGGTGAAGCTGGCGCTGACCAACCACTCCGCCGGCGGTCTGACCGAGGTCGATTTCGAGATGGCCGGTCAGTTCGACGCCCTCTAGCCGTAACGGCGACTGCTACCGTTCGGGCGTCGCCTCAATGAACGACGACCGACCCCGAAGTAGCTGCGCGCGGACTAAGGGCTGGACCGCGCCACTGTGAAGCTGCTGTTCATCTTCCTGACGGTCGTGCTGGTTGGCGTCAACGCGTTCTTCGTGATCGCCGAATATGCGCTCGTGCGGTCCCGCCGTCCGCGGCTCGAGGCGCTGGCCGACGAGGGCGCTCGCGGCGCCAGGCTGGCGCTGACCCAGCTCGACGAGATCGGCGATTACATCTCGGCCTGCCAGGTCGGGATCACGATGGCCTCGATCGGGATCGGCGCCCTGGGAGAGCCGGCGATCGCGCACCTGCTCGAGCCGATTTTCGGTCACATCGGACACAGCGCCGCCGTGGCGATCTCGGTGGTGATCGCCTACGTCGTGATCACCTTCGCCCAGAGCACAGTGGGGGAGATCGTGCCCAAGCTATACACGATCCAGCACGCCGAGGGCCTGGCCCGGCGGATCGCCCGGCCGCTGCGATTCTTCCGGGTGATGTTCAGCCCGCTGATCACGGTGCTGAACGCCACCTCCAACGCGCTGCTGAGGATGCTGGGCACCGACCCCAACGCCGAGCCCGAAGGGGGAACGCCCGATGAGCTCAAGCGGATCATCGCCGAGTCACATACCGGCGGCCAGCTCGACGCCGGCGAGGCGAACATGCTCACCGGGGTCTTCCACCTGCATGAGCAGGAGGCGCGGCAGGTGATGACGCCGATCCCGGCGGTGGTCACCGTGGACCTCTCCGAGAGTGTCGAAGCGGCCCTGCGCCGCTGCGTGTCGACCGGCCACTCGCGGCTCGTCGTGACCGAGGATGAGAACCAGGACCGGGTCAAGGGCATCGTCCACGTCAATCAGCTGGTCAAGCTGATGATGTCCCAGGGCATGGAGGCGAACTTCGAATCACTCGTCCGCGAGGCGCCGATCGTGCCCGAGACCAAGCCGCTGGACGACCTGCTCGGCGACCTTCAGCGCGAGCGGACGGAGCTGGCGATCGTAATCGACGAGTACGGCAGGACCGCCGGGATCGTCACCACCGAGGACATCATCGAGGAGGTGGTCGGCGAGATCTCGGATGAGACCGACCCGGCCGGCGGCGCCGTCAGACGTCTGGCCAACGGCGACTGGTTCGTGCGCGGGCACGTCGCGGTCACCGATCTCGAGGACTACGGGCTCGAGCTGGCGGTCGATACCGACGCCTACAACTCCGTCGGCGGTTTCGTCTTCGCCGAACTGGGCCGGCTCCCCAAGCGCGGCGACACGATCGCCGCCGATGGCTACTCGATCCGCGTCGAATCGGTCCGTCAGAACCGAATCGAGGCGGTCAGGATCCGGCAACGACGCGCGACCGCGTAGCTCGGCCTGACAGACGCTCGCGACATTCGTTACATTTCACCTCCGCGCAACAGCCGGGTGAGTCGCTGAACGCTACGCACCCAACGCATCCCGGCGGTTGAGAGGAGAGATGAAGCCGGCCCCTGGGGGGCCGGCTTCGCCATATCCGGGCCGGCCTTAAAGGGATCCGGCCCGCTGGGGACGGGCCGGATCCGTGCTTCTGGGGAGGAGGTGCTGCTATGAGGTACGTCGCGTTCCGCATGATGCGGCGCAGACCTCAATCAGGGTTAAAGGTAGGTTAGGGATACCGGTAGAAGCCGCGCCCGGCCTTCCGGCCCGTCGCGCCCTCGCCGACGAGCTCGAGCAGGCGGGCGGGGACCTTCGCGCCGATCGAATCGCCGATCGCCTGCGACACGTCGAGGCCGACGAAGTCGAGCAACGCGATCGGGCCCATCGGCTGTCCGGCACCGAGCGTCATGCAGCGATCGACGTCCTCCGGGGGCATCCCGGTCTCCGTCATCAGCTCGACGGCGCTGAACAGGTAGGGGAACAGCAGCCGGTTGACCACGAAGCCGGGGATGTCCGGGACCTCGACCGGGGTCTTGCCCAGCGCGAGGCACAAGGCGTGCGAGCGCTCGCGCGTGTCCGCGCTGGCCGAGGCGGGAAACACCAGCTCGATCAGCTCCATACGCGGCACCGGATTGAACACGTGCAGGCCGGCGAAGCGCTCCGGTCGTCCGGTGGCCGTGGCCAGGTGCTCGATCGAAAGCGACGACGTAGTCGTGGCCAGCACGGCCTCCTCGTTCTCGTACGAGGCGAGCTCTGAGAGCAGCGCCTCCTTGTGGTCCCGGTCCTCGACCACGGCCTCGACCAGGTAGCTGGCATGGCGCAGCTCCTCGAGGTCGGTGACGATCCGCACGCGGTTCGGGTCGAGCCCCGGGTCGAGCTTCGCACAGGTCTTGGCAATCGAGGTGCGCGCGCGGTCGGATGACTTCTCGGAGCGGGCCCAGAGCAGGACCTCGCCATGCTGCGCCGCGACCGAGGCGAGGCCGCAGGCAATCGTGCCCGAACCCGCGATGGCAAGCGTCTCGTTCACACCAGCTCCTGTTGATTGGCCTTGCCGTTCTGGCTGTACGGCTGCGTTCATCTGGGTCATAGAACGCAGGTTACAGGACTGCAACTTGCCCCGGGTAGCGTCAGCCTTCCTGCTCGGTCGGGCGGATCAGGATCTCATTGATCGCGACGCGGCGCGGCCGCGTGACGACGTAGGCGATCGCGTCGGCGATGTCCTGCGCCTCCATCCGCTCGATCTGGCCAAAGCGCTGTCCGATCGACTCCTGGATTTCCGGGCGGTTGTGGGAGGCCAGCTCGGTGGCGACCGCACCTGGCTCCACCAGCGAGACCCGCACGTGCCGGCCGGTCACCTCTTGGCGCAGCGACTCGCTGAAGGCGCCGACGCCATGCTTGGTCAGGTTGTAGACGCCGCTGCCCTGGCGCGCGACGCGGCCGGCGACAGAGCTGATGTTGACGATGTCGGCGACCCCACGCGGTGAGTCCTTCGCCGCCTCCAGTAGGTGGGGAAGCGCCGCGTGGCTGCAGTAGAGCAGTCCGAGCACGTTGATCTGGACCATCCGCTCCCACTCCTCCAGCGGAGCGTCCTCGATCGGGCCGAGCAGCATCACGCCGGCGTTGTTGATCATCGTGTCCAGCCGGGAGAACCGCGAGACGGTCTCCTCCACGGCCGCCTCGGCCTGGGCCTGAGCGGTGATGTCGGCCTCGATCACCAGCGCCTGGGCGCCGGCCTCCTGCACCCGCTCGGCCAGCGCCTCGAGCCGGTCCTTGCGCCGCGCGACGAGTGCGACACTCGCACCGAGCCCGGCGAGCGCGAGCGCCGTGGCCTCGCCGATTCCACTCGAGGCACCCGTGACCAGGGCGACCGCGCCGTCCAGTTGAGAAGTCGATGTCATCCGACGATTATCGCCGTTCGTGTTTTCTTGAACCGCCCGATCGGGAAGCACCCGCGTTGTGAGCACCGCCTCCAGGATCACGAGCCGTGCTGCGCGCCTGCACGCGCCCGGCGAGCCGCTGGTGATCGAGACCGTCGAGCTCGATCCCCCGGGCGAGGACGAGGTCGTTGCCCAACTCGACTTCGCCGGGGTCAACCCGATCGATCGCTACATCGCGGAGGGCCGCGTCGCGCCCGATGCTCCGCTGCCGCGCACGCTCGGCGGGGAGGCGGCGGGGACCGTCGCCGGCCGGGCGGTGCTGTTGGCGGGCGAAGGACTCGGCACGGCCCGCGACGGCGTCTGGGCGCAGGCGGCAGTCGTCCCCGCGGCGGCCGTGATCGAGCTGCCGGACGGCGTGGAGGCCCGCGCGGCGGCCGCCATGGGGATCGCCGGGCTGACCGCCTGGAACGTCGTGCGGGACCTGGCCCATCTCCGCGCCGAAGATCGCGTGCTCGTGCTCGGGGCCTCGGGCGGCGTGGGGAGCCTGATCTTGTCGCTCGCCCACGCCGCGGGCGCGACGGTCTGGGGGCAGACGGGCTCGGAGGCCAAGGCCGGGCTGATCACCGAGCAGGGGGCCGACCGGGTGGTCATCTCGGGCCCCGACGGGCTCTCAGATGCCGTAGCCGAGCTGAAGCCGACCGTGGCCTTCGACCCGCTCGGAGGCGAATACCTGGCGCCGGTCGTCGCGGCGATCGAGCCGCGTGGGCGGATCGTCTCGTTTGGCACGTCGGCCGGTCCCGAGGTGACGTTCAACCTGCAGACGCTGTACCGCAAGATGGCGTCTCTACTGGGTTATGGCGGCATGCAGCTCGGCCGCGAGGAGCGCCGGTCGGGCCTCGAGGCGGCCTTGGAGGCGTTGCGCGATGGGCGGCTGCGAGTGCCGGTCGACGAGGTGCTTGCGCTGGAGCGGGTGAACGAAGCGTTCGAGCGGCTGGTGGCGCGGCAGGTCAAGGGGAAGCTGGTGCTCGCACTGGGAGATCGGTAGCGCTTGCG
>JALYXK010000442.1 GCA_030947145.1 Actinomycetota bacterium | reverse complement strand
TCGCCCACCTGAGCACCGAGGTTGGTGATGTTGTCCGCCGTCTCTTTGAAGATCGCCTTGAAGCGCTCGGTGTAGAACTCGACGGCGTCGCCGGCCTCCTCGCGGACATTGTCCGGCTGGTCGCGGGTGCGGAACTCGCCACGGACGATCCGGTCGTACTCGCCGGTCTTGACCCAGGCCATCACCTCGGAGACGCGACGGACCGCGTTGGAGTGCGTGTTGCCGACCTCGTTGAAGAACCGCCGCATGCGGTCGCTCGGGTCGTTCCAGTTCTGATACTCCATCGCCTGAGCGAGAAACGCGTCCAGGTTGAGCGTGTCGGCCGGCATCCCGCCCGCGGTGACCATCAGCAGGCGGCAGACGATTCGCGGATCGCGCACGGCGAGCGTCGCCGCCCGGTCACAGCTGAGCTCGGCGGCGCGGAACCACTCGAGCAGCACCGTCCGCGCGGCCCGGAAGGGCAGGCCCATCAACAGCGGCAGGTTGCCGCCGACGCTGAGCAAGATCTGCAGCGCTGTCCCGTAGAGGACGTGATCGGAGAGTACGTGCCCGAATTCGTGGGCGATCAGCGCCCGCTGCTCGCCGGGTCCCAGTCGCGAGACCAGTTGCGCGTCGAGTACCACCATCGGCTTGGCCGAGCCGATCACCACGCCGCCGCCGCGGACGTCCCAGTGCACGTAGAGGTCGGGTACATCGGGGACGTCCAGGATCCTGGCCATCGCGATGTGGGCGGTCCACGTCTCCGGCAGTTGATGCTCCCCGATCTTCACGGAGTTGCCGAGGTAGAACTGGCGCATCGCGCGCTCCAACCCCCATTCGATCAGCTTGCGCACGACGGTGTCGAGCATCGGAACGGCCTTCAACGCCGCCGTCGCCGCCCGGTCGGCCGGGTGCTGGTAGGCCTTGGCGGAGATATTGGTGTACGGCGTGATGTTGTCCGGCAGATTGTCAGTCATCGCTATGTGTATCCCGCCCTATTGCGCGCGGGCCCGAAGGGCGAGCAATAATCGAGTTGATGGCGATCCCACGTTACTCGCACTGATGCGGACGGTCCGAGTGGCGATGAGGTTCCCCGCCTCCGTTCACGAGGCGGAGTCGTGCTGGTACGACGCGGCCCGATGGCCGAACTGGGTAGACGGGCTCGATCGGATCGTCGCGCTCAGCGCCGACTGGCCCCGGGCCGGGGCCACCGTGGCTTGGGAATCCGGGCCGGCCGGTCGCGGTTCGGTCCGCGAGCGGGTGATCGCCTACGAGCCCCTGGTCGGGCAACTGCTCGAGGTGCAGGACGATTCGATCCGGGGCCGCCAGAGCGTGGCCTTCGCCCCGGCGGACGGAGGTGTCGAGGTGGCCCTGACACTCGAGTACCGGATCATCCGGCGCTCGGTGTTCATGCCAGTGATCGATTTCCTCTTCGTGGGACGGGCGATGGCGGCATCGATGAGCACCACTCTCGCGCGCTTCGGCGGCGAGCTGCCCAGCCGACACTAAACTCGGAAGCTCATGTTCGTCTTCAAAGCCGCCGTGGTCGGCGCCGGCACGATGGGCGGCGAGATCGCCCAGGCGATCGCCAACGCCGAGATCCCGGTGGTCCTCAAGGACGTCGAAGAGAAGTTCGTGCAGGCCGGCCTGGCCAAGGCGCGATCGCTGTGGCAGGGCCAGGTGGATGCCGGCAAGCTCAAAGGCGACGAGCTCGAGCGCCGGCTCGGCCTGATCACCGGCGCCACCGATTACGCGGGGTTCGGCGACGTGGACTTCGTGATCGAGGCGGTGCCGGAGCGGATCGACATCAAGCAGGCCGTGTTCGCCGAGCTCGACGAGGTCACGCCGGGCCACGCCATCCTGGCCTCGAACACGTCGGCGTTATCGATCACCGAGATCGGGGAGGCGACGGCCCGGGCGGACAAGGTAGTGGGTTTTCACTTCTTCTATCCGGCTTCGGCGATGCGGCTGATCGAGGTGATCGAGGGCGAGTACACCTCCCCCGAGACCGCTCAGGCCGCGAGCAACTTCGCCCAGGCGATCCGCAAGGTGCCGATTCGCTGCGGCGAGGCTCCGGGGTTTGTGGTCAACCGGATCCTCAACTCGAGTGTGTCCGAGATCTGGCGCTTCCAGGCGGAGACGGGCGCCGACATCGTGGAGATCGACAAGCTGGTGGGGGAGTCGAAGGCGGCACCGATGGGTCCGTTCTATCTCGCCGACCTGCTCGGGCTCGACACGGTGCTGCACGTGGCCCAGTACCTCGAGGAATCCTACGGCGAGCGCTTCTACGTCCACGAGCAGATGCGCGCCCTGGTGGCTGGCGGCGATCTGGGCGTCAAGACCGGAAAGGGCTTCTATGAGCACGGCGATCGATAGCGCGGAGTTGATCGATCGCTTCACGCTGAAGGCGCTGGTCGAGAGCTGCCTGGTGCTCGAGGAGGGGGTCGCGTCGATGAAGGACATCGACCTGGGGATGATGGCCGGGGCCGGGATCATCCCGCCCCCGTTCGCCCGGGCCGACCAGATCGGGCTGGACCAGCTGTTGGTCAGGCTCGAACGCGCCGCCGCGGACTGGGGGCCGAGCTTCGAACCCCCGACGATCCTCCGCCGGCTGGTCGCGCAAGGCCGCCTCGGGGTCAAGTCCGGCCAGGGGTTCTTTGCCTACCCGAGGCCCGATGCGGGATGGGACGACAGCCCGGTCAAGCTCGAGTCGCGTGGCGCCACGGCAATCGCCTGGCTTGACCGGCCGCCGGCAAACTCGATTTCGCCAGAGGTCGCGGAGGCATTGCGGAAACTCTGGGATGCCGTCGTGAGCGGCGGCGAGACCCGCGCGCTGGTGTTCGCCTCGGCCAACCCGATGCTGTTCTGCGCCGGCGCCGACATCAGGGCGTTCACCAAGATGGACGCGGACGCCGGCCGGGACCTGCTCGACGGGATGCACGGGCTGCTGCGCGAGATGGAGACCTCGTCGGTGGCGACGGTCGCCGCGGTCAACGCACTCGCGTTCGGCGGCGGCTGCGAGCTGGCGATGGCCTGTGATTTCCGGATCGCCGCCGACTCGGCGACCTTCGGTCAGCCCGAGATCAGCCTCGGGATCATTCCCGGATTCGGCGGCACGCAGCGCCTGCCGCGGCTGGTCGGGCAGGCCAAGGCGCTCGAGATGAACCTGACCGGCGAACCGATCGCCGCCGACGAGGCCTACGAGCTGGGACTGGTGACCCGGCTGGTCGCCGATCACGAGCTGCTGGACACGGCACTCGCGTGGGCGCGCAAGCTCGCCGGCCAGGCTCCCCTGGCCGTAGAGCAGATCAAGCGGGTGTCGGCGGCCGGCGATCTCGACGCCGGAATTGACGCCGAGAAGCAGGGCTTCGCCACCGCGTTCGCATCCGCGGACGCCGAAGAGGGGATCGCGGCCTTCCTGCGGAAGCGAAATCCGCGCTTCAGCGGCCAGTGAGCGCCGGGACGGGAAACGGTAACGGGACGAAAATGGCGAGTCCCGCCGGCGCGACGGGGGCCGCCCGTCTGGCCGGATTGATCCGGGAGGCTCGCTCGGTCGTCGCGCTCACCGGCGCCGGCATCTCGGTGCCCTCGGGGATTCCGGATTTCCGCAGCCCCGGTACCGGCCTGTGGGAGAACGTCAACCCGATGGAGGTCGCGCATATCGACGTCTTCCGTCGCGACCCGGAGCGGTTCTGGCACTTCTACGGGGCCCGCTTTCAGTCGCTCGAGGCCAAGCGACCGAATCGGGCCCATGAGCTGCTCGTTGAACTCGAGCGTTCGGGCCGGCTCGACGCGGTGATCACCCAGAACATCGACCGGCTCCACGAGCGCGCCGGGACCCGCCGACTGGTCGAGGTGCACGGGACGATCTCGCATTCGTCCTGTCTGCGCTGCGGCACCCGCTACGAGCTGGCCGACGTGCGCTCGCGCCTGGCGGCAGACGCCCGCGGCGTGCCTCGCTGCGACTGCGGGGATGCGCTCAAGCCCGATGTCGTGCTGTTCGGTGAATACCTGCCCGCCGACGCGCTCGCCCGCGCCGAGGAGCTGGCCCGGGCGGCCGACCTGCTGCTCTGTATCGGTTCCTCGCTCGAGGTCTATCCGGTGGCTCAGCTCCCGGCGGTGACGCTGTCCCGCGGCGGCGGGGTGGCGATCGTGACCCAGGGACCGACGCCCTTCGACGGCAGCGCCTCGGTCCGTCTGGGCGGGGATGTGGTCGACGAGCTCGAGTCGGTGCTCGAGCTGCTGCGCCCAACCTCGCGGTAGGGCGGGTCGGCGCCGAACCCGGCGTGGCTAGGCGTTGATCACGGCCCGCGCCCGGAGGATCGCCTCGATCCGCTGCAGCGCGAACTCGACGGCCTGGTGGGAATCCTCGTCGAGCCGGCCGGCGAGCGCCTGCTGACCGGCCGTGGTCACCGCCTCGCGCAGGCTGCGGAGCTCGTCCAGACGCTTGGGCATCTTCGGCGCGGTGGGATCGGTGCCGATCTCGGCGATCGTGGCGTCGAGCGCCACCAGCACCTGCAGCGCCGCCTCCCGTTCGCGGCCCTGGTCGATGTCCAGGCGGGCCCGCAGCGTCAGGTCCTCACAGGCCAGCGCCCGCTCGCGACCGCCCAGCACGGCGGCGAGGCGGGCCTGGGGGGTGAGCACCTTGGCCCGCCGCTGGCGCTCGGTGGCAGGCTCGAGCTCGAGCGCATCGGTCCAGAGGCCGTCGGCGACCTGGTCGCCCCCTCCGTAGCCGATTCGGGCGACCAGCGCGGCGTCGCGGCCGACCGAGTTCACGTACGGATCCGCGGTCACGAGGCGGAAGGCGTGCAGGGCTCGGTTGAGGACGGATAGGCCCTCATTCAGGTATTCCTCGCCCGCGTCGGCCAGCCAGGCCCGCGCGTGGCTTTCGCTCTCGAGGGGCAGGCCGACGTCGATGATCGTCGCCCGGCCCGTGCTCACCAGCGCCGGGTCCGGCTCGGGCTCGGCGGGACGCCGCTGCTTGCGCTTGGACAGTCGACCGCGTCGCTCGGGGGCGCCGAGCGTCGTGAACACGGCGACGTTGGACGGTGGCGCGTCAGGCGGATCGCCCTGGCGCCGGAGCAGATATCGCCCGTCCGGGGGGCCCAGGGTCCAGGGATACTCGACCTGGGTGAAGCGAAATAGCGGAGCTATGGACGAGGTCCTAGCGGTGCGTTTTGACGGCGTATTTGCTGGGGGTGGTGGGGATGGTGGGTTCGGGGATTTGGCTGATGCGGTTGATCAGGTCGATCCATTGACCGGGTTTGAGGATGGTTTTGATTTGGGCGGAGAGTTTCTTGTTCTGGCCGTACAGCGGGGTGTAGGTGACCTGAAGGCGGTTTTGGTGGTCGGGAAGCGCGAGGGTGTTGTTCTGGCCTTTGTAGGTCATCAGGGAGATGATCTGGTTGGGGCGCATCGAGGATTGCAGGGTGAGCAGGCGGCGGATGGTGATGTCGGTGATCGATCCGGGGCCTTGGTGGCCGAGTAGGGGGATGTGGTTGATCTTGGTGATATCGACGCTGGAGCCGGTGGCGCCGGCGGCGTCGGTGCCGCTGCTGGCGGTTTGATTATGCCCGCACTCCAACCCTGAGACGTAAGGATCGAGGCCTGAGGCGCTCAGGAACTCGATCGTGGCCAGGATCCGGCGGTCGATGCTTCCGGCCTGGATATCGCGTCGCCCGCAGGGATAGATCTGCACGTGCGGGTCTTGCAGGATCCGGGCTTGCAACTGTTCTTTGCTCATCAGCAGCACCTGGCCGACGGACGGGTTCTTCGCGCCCGGGCCGAAGAACGGATCCACCCCGGCGGCGCGGTACACGGCGGTGGCTTCCAACAGCTTCCAGCCATCCAGGATCGGCTTGGGATCGATCTGCGGGGCGCTCTTCCCCGCCGGCTGGATCTGGAAATACAGATGCGACGCCGTGGTGGGCGAGGGCGCGGCGATCCGGCCGAGGATCGTCCCGGCGACCACGATCGCCCCGGCCCGCAACGGCTGCAGGGTGTACTGGGTTTTCGCGAGATGCAGAGTATCGGTGAAATAGCTATGGAAACTGGTGATCTGCGCCGCGGCGTTCTGCAACTGCTCCGAGCCGCCCGCGGCATAGGACCCCGGACGCGCCGGATTAGCGAACAATCGCTCCTTCACCAACGCCCCGCCCGACGTCGAAGCGCCCGCAGCTCCCACGCCCGCGCCGCCAGCGCTGCTGCTCGCGGGATGGGGAGTGGTCAGGGAACGCAATGCCACCGCCGCCCCTTTCGCCTTCCCGCCCCCCGCGGTCTGCGCCGCCGCCCGAGCCGCGGTCCGTGCCGGGGCGCTCTGCGTCCCCGCGCTCGCCGGCGCTGAGGGCGCCCCCGCCTTATGAGTGGGGGTGGAGAGCTCGGCGGCGAGCTGCGCCGCGGTCACCCGCACCGGCTTAGGCACCGGATAGCTACGCGGGATCGACCCGAGGTGCGCGTAGGTGTAGAGGTTGCCCGTCGCGTCCTGCAACTCCACGAACCGTCCCAGTCGGGCGCTATGACCGAGCTTGACGATCTTGCCGTCATTGACCGCGATCACCGGCGCGCCCTGCCGAGCGAAAATCGAAGTGCCCTGACTCCCGGGACTGGACCCGATCGGGATCGCCGCATTAGACCCCTTCACCCGCCGCGTCGCCAACCGCTCCACGCTGTCATCCGCATATCTCGCCGCCGCCGCGACCGGGAAATGACCCTGCACCAACCCCGCCAACGCGCCGATCAGCTGATCCGGCATCCCCCCGATCAACTTCGCCCTCAGCAGCACCGACTGCACGTACCAACCCGCATGGTTATACGCAAACACCGCCCGCCCGACACTCCGGGACGCGCCCGCGGCATGCAAATACCGGGCCGCGGCAAACACCGCGTCCACCGGGTTATACGGATCCGCGACCCCATCCCCATTCGCATCCACCCCCCACCGCTTCCACGTCGAGGGCAAAAACTGCATCCACCCCACGGCCCCCGCCGAACTGATCGACAGGTTGCGCCCATAGTCCGTCTCGATCTCATTGATCGCCGCCAACACCTGCCACGGCACGTCGTACTCGATCCCCGCCGCCTGATAAATCGGCAACAAGAACGGGGGGATCCGGAAAGAATCAATAAAGAAATTCGGGACCCCCAACGGCGCCGGTCCCGGCAAGGAGAACGAAAACGTCGGATTCCCCACCGACGGCACCCCACCCGCACCCCGCAACGCCCCCGGCTTCTTGCTCTTGGCCTTGGACTTCCCGGTGGACGGAGAGCTACCCGACGGCTTCTTGGCGCCCGGCTTCTTGGCGCCCGGCTGCTTCGAGCCGGGGGTCTTGCGCGTCGTGGGGTGCTGCTTCTTCCCGGAACCGGAAGGCGACGGCGGGCCCGACGAGGTCCCCGTAGAAGTAGTGGTCGGCACCGAAACCGAACCCGACCCGGTCGACCCTGTAGTTCCCGTTGAGCCTGTCCCGGTCGATCCCGAGCCCGAAGTGGCGGACGAACACGACTCGGTGACGCCCAGCACCGGCAGCTTGACCGGCAACGAAATCGAGGAGAGCGGCGTTCCCGCCGGCACGTTCACCGTGAAGGACAGCTTGGCGCCGCCGACCACGCTCACCGTGACCACGCACGAGTCCGCCTGCGCCACGGGAATTGCAGCGATCCCCGAGGCGGCGAGCACCGACCCCCCGGCTACGAGCGCGACAACCAGCTTCCGGCTCCTCAACACGTTGGCTTATCTCCTCCCAGCTGGTCAAGCAAAACGTGCCGCGACGGCCGCGGCGCCGGGCGGACGCTACTGATTCGCGTCAAAGTTTGCAACGCGGAACCGCCCGTGATCGCGGTCTGTCTTTCGCGGCGAGCCACCTCGAGGTGGCTGATGACTGTTTTACGCACATAGCCGGCATCGGCCGCTGGGCGCCGAGACTGTAGCCCTGGCGGTCGAGGCTCTCACTATCTACGGCGCGTCTGGGCTTCAGTCTAACCCTCAACTCAAACGTTAGGGTTGGCGATTGCTCCGGCTTCACGCACGTCGCGCTAGCCTAGCCCGCCGACAACGGATCGATGATCAGGAGGCGGATGTGGCCATGAGCGACGAAAAGAGCTTGCGGGGACGCGTGACGCGCGGAAGCGAGGAGGCGATCGGCAAGCTGGCCCAGGAGCTGCTGGACAATCCGATGGTCAGCGGGGCACTCTCGGCAGCATTTGAGACGCGCGAGCGCGCCATGCGCGCGCAGGAAGTCGCGATGGGAGCCCTCAATCTGCCGTCGGCGAGCGACCTCGAGCGGCTCACGCGGCGCCTGCGCGGGGTTTCGCAGCGCCTGGAGGGGATCGAGGACGCGCTCGATCGACTGGAGGAGCGGATCGACAGCATGGACGCCCTGAAGCCGCTCGACCAGCGGCTGGCCTCGATCGAGGGGACGCTCGCGCGCCTGGAGTCCTCGCTTCAGGCTCAGTCAGCCGATAGCTAGGGCCCGCAGCGCCACCTGGCCAAGACGCAGCTCCGCCTGGCGCAGAGCATCGGGATCGATCCGGACCCGATCCGGCAGCACCCGGTCACTGACGATCAGCACTGA
The DNA here is from genome assembly GCA_030947145.1 of Actinomycetota bacterium. Taxonomy (GTDB): domain Bacteria; phylum Actinomycetota; class Thermoleophilia; order Solirubrobacterales; family Solirubrobacteraceae; genus Palsa-465. The sequence continues at coordinate 1,097 of JALYXK010000442.1, read as the reverse complement.
TCCGGCCTCCAGCTCGCTGCTGGCGGCGAGGGCGAACAGCGTCGCGGTCTCCATCTCGATCGCGAGCGCGCCCGCGGCGGCCCAGCTCTGCTCGCGCCGGGCCGGGTCATAGAAGAGATCGGTGGAGACCACCAGGCCGGCCCGCGCCGCGCCGTCGGCCGCCGCCTTCAGAGCGGCCAGCAGCGTGCCGGTCGCCGCCACGCGTTCGGAACCCGCCAGCACCCGGCTGGTCCCGTCGCCGGTCAGCGCCGCCTCGGCGATCACCAGGGCTCCCAGCTCGAGCGAGCCGTCGAGGCCGCCGCAGGTACCCACCCGGAGCAGGCGGCGGGCGCCGAGCTGGGCGAGCTCGGAGATGACGATCGCCGCGCTCGGGCCGCCCATCCCCGTGCTCTGAATCGTCAGCGGAGCCCCGTCCCGGGCAGTCCCCGAGTAGCCCCACAAGCCGCGATTGTGGTTGAACATCCTCGGACTCTCGAGCAGCTCCTGCGCCAGCAGCAGCGCCCGCCCCGGATCTCCGGGAAGCAGCACCCGGTCGGCCAGCGGAGCGGTGGGATGCAGGTGGATCGTCGCGGCCACGGTCCGCAAGATTAGGATCAGTTGACATCGGCGCGCGTGGCGAGTAGACCTAATGCATCAACCAGGCAACAGGCCGGATCGTGGGTCCGTGGACGGTTGACACCGGGCTCGGGCTCGCGAGGCGCCGCCGGAAACGTGACGAGCGCCTACGGCCGACGCGGCGGGCCGTCTCGCCCGCGGGCGACGGGGCCTCGTTCTCCTCGAGGTCCCGCCGCCGAACGCTTGGGCCATCGGCTCGTCCCCAGAGCAGCCGATCGGCGGGAGAGGACTCGCGATGAGCTCTGGCCGTGTCGAGGCTGCGACCGAGATCTTCATCGTGCGGCGGCGAGGCCAGGATTGAGCGCGGATCCGGCACCGGCGGATTCGATCCTCGAGCTGGCCCGCTCCGAGGGGCTGCTTCGAGAAGCCCATGCGGTCGTGACGATGTACTCGGGGGGGGCAGGATTCGACCTGCCTGCTGGACCTGGCCGTCCGGATCGCGGGGCCGGGCGCCGTCATCGCCCTACACGTCAACTACGGCT
>JALYXK010000431.1 GCA_030947145.1 Actinomycetota bacterium | reverse complement strand
CAGGACATCTTCGCCGCGCACTACGATGTCCCCGCCCCACCCGGCGGGCTCGCGCGCACTTCGACTATCGGCGCACTCCTGCTCCTCGCGTTAGCGGCACTAGGTGCGGCAGGCACCGTGACCTGGACGCGGCGGCACTCGTGACCGAGGGCGCCGGGCCACGCATCGTCCGGCTACTGCGAACGGGTAGTATAGTGTCGAACATCGAGCCCGGCAGCGAGCCCGGGAGATTTACTAAGCGGGGAGAGGCGAGCATGGGCAGGATTTCAAAGCGGGCGACGCTGCTATTCAGCCTGGGAGCGCTGGCCATCCCGCTCGGCGTGGCCGCGACGGCCTACGCGTGTACCTCGGTGGCAACGCTGAGCGATAGTCCGGGCGCCGTCGCTGCCGGCAGCACCGTGACAGTGACGGGCGCGTTTTATGGTGCTCACGATCCCGCCGACGCCACCACCGCCGGGCCGGTCGAGATTCGTCTCGGCAGGGTGGACGGCCCGGTTATGGCGACGGCCTCCCCGTCGGGTCCGGACCGTTCCTTCAGCGTGCAGGTCACGGTCCCGCCGAGTGCCGGCGCCGGCCAGACGTTCCTCACCGCCACGCAGGAGAACGCCGACGGTACTCCGGTCTACGGCACCCCGGCCCGCCAGACGTTGATGGTGAGCGCACCGGCGGCGCCGGTGTTCGGTCCCATCCCCGCTCCGTGCGTGGTGCCCAATGTGACGGGCAGGAGCGCCTCAGCCGCCAAGAGCCGGCTCACCGCCGCGCACTGCGCGGTCGGCAAGATCACGCGGCCGAAGACCAAGCCGCACAAAGCCCATCACGTCTTCAAGCTCGTCGTCGCGAGCACTGGGCTGAGTGCCGGGTCGACCCGGGCAAGCGGGACTAAGGTCAACCTCCGGCTTCGCTGGGTATAGCCGCACGATCTCAGGCGACATCCGAGATCGGTCGCCCTGGGGGGCCGATCTCGGGTTGCTCGTACGCCGGAGCCTGAGCTCACGCGCCGACCGGTCCGATCCGGGAGCTAGCCGAGGCGCGGCGCGGACTCAGTAAGGGCGTTCAGCCGTAACCAACAGCAGCTACTTACGATCGGTTCACGCGCGTGCACGCGCCCGAATCGCCGTTAGGCTCGGCGCCGCGTGCTTGCCGTCGATCTGATCCTCGGTGCACTGATTGCCCTGACGGTGATCTGGGGATTCCTGCGCGGCGTCACGGTCACGACGCTGGCCTTAGCGGGGTTTGGCGCCGGGGCGGTGCTCGGGTCCCGCCTGGCCCCGCTGGTCCTCAACGGGGGCCTGCACTCGGATTATGCGCCGGAGGTCGCGGTTCTCGGAGCGCTGATCGTGGGCGCCGTCTCGGCCGCGCTGTGCGAGCGGCTCGGACTCCGAGTGCGCCACCGGCTGGACCGTCTCGGCCTCGGCAGTCCGATTGGGGGTGCGTTGCTGGGCGGCGCTCTGGGGCTGACGACGGTTTGGATCCTCGGCACGGTCGCGGTCCAGGTGGACTCTCTGCGCGGTGACGCACGGCGTTCGGCGATCCTCAGCCGGCTCGACGCTGTCCTGGCGCCCCCCGGGCCGCCTCTCGCCCCAAAGGTTGTATACGCCGATCTGCTCCCGAAGTTCAAGGGCCCGTCGCCAGCGACGGGTCCGGTCGACCCGCTCGTGACGCGTGCGCCCGGTGTGCGAGTCGCCAGCCGCAGCGTCATGCGGATCAAAGTCTTCAGCTGCGGCCGTCCCGGGAGTGGAACCGGCTGGATCGCCGCCGATGGCATCGTGGTCACCAATGCTCACGTTGCGGCCGCCGCGCAGATCGCCACCGCGCAGTTCCGGGGCACGGCCCCCGCGTACCCCGCCACGCCGATCTGGTTCGACCCAAAGGTGGACATCGCGCTCCTGCGCGTCCCCGGCGTGCGAGGCAAACCGGTGCTGTCGATGGTGGCCGACCCGAAGGCCGGGACGAAGGCGGCGATTATCGGATTTCCCTACGGCCGCTGGGCGGACCGTCCCGCGCGATTGGGCCCGACCTCGAGCATGTTCGTGGGCCAACTCAGCCGGCGAGAGACGCTGCCCCGCGAGTTCTCGTACGAGCTCTTCGGGCGTCCGATGACTAGCTACTCCGGGCGCGCGCAGCCCGGCAACTCCGGCAGCCCGGTGGTCGACCGCCGCGGGCGTGTGCTCGCCACGGATTTCACCGCCGGCGGTGAAGGCGGGCTGGCGGTTCCGAACAGATTCGTGCGCTACGCCCTGCGGCACGCCGGCCCACAGGTTGGCACGGGGCCGTGCCCGCCCGGGTCCTCGCCGTAGCGGCGATGATCGGCAGGCCAGCAGGCTGCGAGAGGCTGCTGACCGTTTGGGAATCGGGCGATGCGACTTGTAGTCTGTCGGCTCCATGAGCGAACGGACCAAGCCGGGCAGACGACGCCGGCGGCTCCCAGGAGCCTCGACCCGGCGGTTCACCACGGTCGGCTTCTGGGCGTGCCTCTTGGTAGTCCTCCTGATCGTCGGCTATGTCCAGGTGATCCAGGTCTCCCGCCCGCACGTCACCGGACAGAAGCTGCCGTTCTCGGCCTTCGTCAGCCTCGCGGAGTCCGGTCGGGTTCTCAACGCTCGCATCCTCGACGTCGACTCCTACGTCGTCGGCACCTACCGACGACCGGGGGGTCATGGGCTGACCGCTTTCAACTCTCCTTATCTCAGGGATGCATCCAGCCGCGAGCGCCTGGTCGACACCCTGCTTGCCGGACAGGTCCCGTTCACGATCGATCAGCAGTTCGGCAAGACTCTGGTGGGTCCGCTCTCGATCCTCTTACCGACGTTGATCCTGATCGTCGTATTCGTCTACTTCATCTATTCCTACCGGCGCGGGACCGGCTTGTTCGGGGTTCGCAGTGGCGCGCGGAAGGCCACCAGCGGAGAGGCCGTCACGGGCTTCGACGACGTCGCGGCGCAGGACGAAGCAATCACCGAGATGCGCGAGCTAGCGCAGTTTCTCTCGAATCCCCAGCGTTTCACCGAGCTCGGCGCTCGGATTCCCACCGGGGTGCTGCTGTACGGGCCGCCCGGCTGTGGCAAGACGCTGCTCGCCCAGGCGCTGGCCGGCGAGTCCGGGGCCGCGTTCTATTCGATCTCGGGCTCGGACTTCGTCGAGCTGTACGTCGGCGTCGGCGCCTCGCGGGTTCGCGAGCTGTTCAGGGAAGCGCGCGAGAACTCTCCGGCGATCGTGTTCATCGACGAGCTCGATG
>JALYXK010000426.1 GCA_030947145.1 Actinomycetota bacterium | reverse complement strand
GCCCAGGGCTCGTCGAACTCGACGCGCCACTTCCCGTCCTCGGTCTGCTGGAGCGCGAGGCGGGCGCGGAAGCTCTTGCCCGAGCGTCCCTTGAAGCCCGTGACCGCCTTCTCGGTGCGTCCGGTCGTGATCAGCTCTCGGGCGATCGCGATCGGCAGCTGCTTGCCCGCCTTTGACTTCCAGATCACGAAGCCGCAGCCGGGATCGTCTCGCGACCAGCATGAGTAGCCCTTGCGGTTCTCCATGATGTCGTGTCCGCAGACGGGGCAGGGGCCGAGATTCGCCCGCGGGATCCGCACGTCCTTGAGCTTGGTGTCGAGCTCGGCGACGGTGTCCTGCGTGAACTTGACGATGTCGCCCATGAACGCCTTGCGCGAGTCCTCCCCGGTCTCGATCCGGGCCAGGCGGTGCTCCCAGTCACCGGTCAGGCTCGGCGAGGTGAGCGCGTGCTCGCCGAGCAGGCGGATCACGTTGAGGCCCTTCTCGGTGACCACCAGCGCGCGGGCGTCGCGTTCGATGTAGCCCACCTGGAGCAGCCGCTCGATGATCGCCGCGCGCGTGGCCGGCGTGCCGATTCCGGACTCCTTCATCGCCTCGCTCAGCTCCTCGTCGTCGACGAGCTTGCCGGCCGTCTCCATCGCCCCGAGCAGCGAGCGCTCGGTGTGGCGCCGCGGCGGCTTGGTCTCCTTGGCCTCCGAGGCCACGGTGAGGACCGTGGCCAACTCGTTCTGGTTGAGCTTCGGCAGCCGTTGCTCGCGGCCCTCGTCGTCATCCTCGGCCCCGTCGTCGATGTCTGCCGTCTCGCCGTAGACCCCCCGCCAACCAGGGACCAGCAGCAGCTTGCCGCGGGTGCGGAACACATGACCACCACGGGCTTTGCCCGCGGTGCCGGCGATGGTCGTCTCGACGCGCGTGTTCTCGAACACCGCCTCGGGATGGAAGACGGCCAGGAAGCGGCGGACCACGAGATCGTAGATCCTGCGGTCGTCGTCGCTCATCTTGTCGGTTGGATGGCGTTCGGCGCGGGTCGGAATGATCGCGTGGTGGTCGGTCACCTTGGCGTCGTTGACGATCCGGCCGAGCGGCAGGACGTCCAGCCCCAGTACGTACTTGGAGGCGGCGGCGTACTCCGGCTGCGAACCGACCAGCTCAGCGATCGGCTTGATGTCGGGCACCATGTCGCCGGTGATGTAACGGGAGTTGGTCCGCGGGTAGGTGAGCGCCTTATGCTCCTCGTAGAGGCGCTGGGCGGCAGCTAGGGTGCGGCGAGCGGAGAAGCCGAAGCGGCCGTTGGCGTCCCGTTGGAGCTGGGTCAGGTCATACAGCAGCGGCACCCGGTCCTTGCGCTCGGTCTTCTCGAGCTTGGTGATCTCACCGACCTGGCCCTCACAGGCGGCGACGACCGCCGCGGCCGCCGCGGCGGTGTTGATCCGCGGCCCGCGGGCGTCGTCGGCTCCTGCCGGGGCGTGGAAGCGGCCCTCGTAGGAGCGGCCGGGCGGGGCGGCGACGGCGTCGAAGGCGGCATCGACGACCCAATAGGGCTCCGGCTTGAACGCGCGGATCTCCTCCTCGCGCCGGGCCAGGATGGCCAGCGTCGGGGTCTGCACCCGCCCCAGCGAGACCGCCCCGTCGAACGACGAGCGCAACCGGATCGTCGCGGCGCGGGTGGCGTTCATGCCAACGATCCAGTCCGCCTCGGAACGCGAGCGAGCGGCGTCCTGCAGCGATCGCAGGTCCGCCCCGGGGCGCAGTGAGCCGAAGGCCGCCTTGATCGCCGACGTGGTCATCGAGTTGAGCCACAGACGTTGCACCGGCTTCTTGGACGCGGCCTTTTCATACAGGTAGGCGAAGATCAGCTCGCCCTCGCGCCCGGCGTCGCAGGCATTGACCACGGTTTCCACGTCGTCTCGGCCGAGCAGGCGCTTGACTACGTTCATTTGCTTCTTCGAGCGCTCGTCGCGGACCACCAGCTTGAACCGGTCCGGCACGATCGGCAGATCGGCCATTCGCCATTTCTTGAACTTCTCGTCGTATTCATCGGGATCGGCCAGCTGCACGAGGTGTCCAACCGCCCACGTGACCACGTGTTCGGGCCCCTCGAGGTAGCCCTCGGATTTCTCGAACGCCCCCGGCAGAACCCGGATGAGGTCCCGTCCGACCGATGGCTTCTCTGCGATTACGAGCGTCTTGGACATGCGGTTGCGAGCGTAGCGCCCGTGGCAAGGCGACCCTGGGACAGCGATGTCAGCAGCGTCGGCTGCAAGTCCCCGCTCGAGATGAGTCGCGGCCTGATTCCGGTGCCCGGTCAGCGAGCCCGGCGAACGGCCGACCTTCTCGGCGAAACGGAGGAGGAGCAGCTCGCCACTCAGCGACACCTAGCGCATCATCATCCGCCGCTCCTGACTCGGGTCGTGATTGGACCCTAGCCCGCGCACGGACCGGTGCTGGCCGGCGCGCTCCGTTGGCGGGCTAGGCGCAGCGCCGCGTCGACGAGCGCGTTGGGCACCGCGAAGCCGCCAAGACCCTGGCCCGGCCTGGTCGAGGTGATCGCGGCGAATACCGTGGCCAACACGCGGCCGCGGGCGTCGACCATCGGACCGCCCGAGTTGCCTGGGCGCACCCGCCCCCGCAACGCGGCGATCGTGCGGAGCACCGGGCCGCGACCGTACGCATCCTCGGTCCGGACCGACTCCGTCTGACCGAGTCGGCCGGGCTGGGCATTGAAGGGTCCGTCGAGGGGATACCCCAGGATCGCCGCCGACGCGCCGCGGCGGGGGGATGCCCGCAGGCGCAGGGGCGCTGAGGCCAGTCCCGGGACCCGGAGCACGGCCACGTCATCGTGGGGGTTGAACTCGAGGACCTGGACCGGCAGGCTCGGCGGCCGCCCCCCCACCTGCACGATCGTGTCGGTCTCGCCGGCCACCACGTGGGCGTTGGTG
>JALYXK010000382.1 GCA_030947145.1 Actinomycetota bacterium | reverse complement strand
CCGGCCGGCACCCACGTGTCGCACTCGTGGGCTGCCACGTGGTTTACCGACAGCTCGATTCGAGCCGCGTCGGGGATCGTCAGGCGGTAACGCCGCGCCCGCTCGCGGATCATCGTCGCGAGCACGCGGCGGCCGTCGCGGAACGCGTTCAGGTTGGAGCTACCGGCCCGACGCTCCAGCTCCACGCTCGGCACCTCCTCGAGCTCGAGTCCGGCCTTGACCGCGTTCAGCACGAGCTGGGTCTCGATCTCGAATCCGTCCGCAGACAGGGCCAATGCCTCGAGGTGGTGGCGCCAGAAGGCGCAATAGCCATAGCAGAGGTCGGTGAATCGGACGCCGAACAACAGGTTGGCGAGGGTGACGAAGACTTGGTTGCCGAGGAGCCGCACCCGGGTGAAGTCGACGGAGCCGCCCCCAGGCATGTGCCGCGAGCCCTTCACGAAGTCCGCGCCGGATCGCAGCGCGGCGACGAACCGGTCCATTTCCCGCGGGTCGGTGCTCCCGTCCGCGTCGATCATCACGATGATGTCTCCACGCGCGGCCGCGAATCCGGCGCGCAGTGCTGCGCCTTTGCCGCGCTGACGCTGGTGAACAACGACCACATCGGGCCGCAGATCGCGGGCCACGGCTTCGGTCGCGTCGGTCGAGAGGCCGTCAACGAGCACGACCTCCGAGACCCATGCGGGGATGTTCGCGAGCACCCAATCGATGCTCCTCTCTTCGTTCAGCGCCGGAATCACGACGCTGACGGATGCGGCTCGAGCGCCGTGCGCGGCGCGTTGGGGAAGCCCCCGCACGGCGCGCGTCCTGCCCTCGCCGCTGTGGTCCCGTCCTTGAGCTTCCCGGCGCCGCCGCGGTGCGGCGTTTGCAACTTTGGTTCTAGCCAGCGCTGCGCTGGCCGCAACGGCCACCAGCGAGATAACAAATACGATTACGGGAACGCCCCCGTTCAGACGACGTGGTCGAGGCATGTGGTCCACGGGCTCGGCGGTTCCCCGCGCTTCCCCCCGTGCCGGCTCTTCGAGTACGACCGGCCAGTTATGTGCGCCGGCACCATTCCTGGAGTGCCGATTTTTCCTGTTCTGCCCTCCCTCGGACCTGAACACGCACCCGTCACCGGTAGACAACCTGGGCCTCGTCCCGAGAAGGCGACAACTTCCGTTCCATAATATACACAAAAGCTGACGGTAGTCGAATCAAGAGAGGTGATGCCGGGATTCGCGGCTTGCCAGTACTCTCGCGATTGGAGCTAGTCCGATGGGAGCGTCGGCAGGAACATGAGCGCGCGGAATGTCCGAGGATCGACCCCAGCGGCGGCAGACACGGCGGTCGTCGCGCTGCCGGGCACCGGGATCACCACTAGTCGGCTCGGCTTCGGCTGCGCGGAGCTGTACCGCGAACCGAGCGGCGCTCAGCGGCGGCGGCTGCTTGACCGCGCTCGTCACGCCGGGATCAGCCACTTCGATGTTGCTCCGATGTACGGGCTCGGGATCGCCGAGCGGGAGCTCGGGGCGTTCGCTTCCCGGCGACGCGATCAGGTTGTGATCGCGACCAAGTTCGGCATCAGCCCGTCGTTGGCGGCGCGAGCGATCGGGCGGGTGCAGGGGCCGGCTCGGCGGTTGCTGGCGGCGTCGCAGGGTCTGCGGTCGCGGGCGCGGTCCTCCGCGCCGGGCCCCGCCTCGGGGGGCACCGGCTCGCTGCTCTACCGCGCTTCGGGCTTCGATGCGACCGCGGCACGGGCGAGCCTCGAGCGAAGCCTGCGCGAGCTCCGGACCGACTACGTCGATCTGCTCTTGCTCCACGATCCCGAGCCCGGCCAGGTCGACGGTGACGGGCTGTGCAGCTATCTGGAGCAGTTGCGCACGACCGGGCAGATCCGATCGTGGGGGGTCGCCGGCGAACCGGGGCCAACCCTTCGGGTCGCGAGCGAGCTGCCGGTGATGCCGGGGGTGATCCAAGTCCGAGACGATCTGCTCGAGGGCCGCCGCTCAGTCCTGCCGACCACCGCGTGCATCACCTTCGGGGTGCTAGGCCGCGTGCTCGGAGCTGTCGGCTCGCATCTGGCAGCGGATCAGTCCCGCCGGCGCGCGTGGGGTAAGGCTGTCGGCATCGACTGCGGCGATCGGGAGCTCCTGGCGGGATTGCTGCTGCGGTGGGCGAGTCGCGCCAACCCCGACGGCGTGGTCCTGTTCGGCACCATCAGCGTCGACCACATCGCGGCCGGTGCCGCGGCAATCGCGAGCGCCCATGGAGACCTCGACGCGTTTGCCGAGCTGGTCGACTCAGAG
>JALYXK010000381.1 GCA_030947145.1 Actinomycetota bacterium | reverse complement strand
CCCCAGGCCGCCGTCGACGCCCTGCGCCGCGCGCTCTACGCCGACCCGAGTTCCAGCCTTGCCGCCTTCCATCTTGCCCGGGCCCATGACGCCCTCGGCGAGCGGGCCCCAGCCCGGCGCGCCTATGAGCAGGTTCTGCGCACCCTCGATCTGGACCAAGAGGAGCGCTCCGTCGCGCAGAAGCGCGATCTGGCGGCGATCACCGCGGCGTGCCAAGCCCGGCTTGGAGCGCTAGGCGCGGGCTAGGTTAGGTTAGGCGACGGCGCGACCCGCTTCGGATACTGGTGGCCGGCCGTGCGGCGATGGGAGATACGAGCCGCCTCCGCGGGAATCGGGCCGAATCAGGGCGGCGACGCTGGCCGCCGGCATCGGATGGGCGAAGTAGAAGCCCTGGCAGAGATCGCAGCCGAGTTGGCTCAGCGTTCGCTGCTGTTCGGCGGTCTCCACGCCCTTCGCCACGACGTTCATACCGAGACCATGTGCCAGTTGAACGATGGCGGTCAGGATCGCGGAGCTGGCCGGGTCGGCGACGATATCGACGATGAACCCCCGGCCGACCTTGATCGTGTCGACGGGCAGTTGCTTGAGATGACCGAGCGAAGAATAGCCGGTGCCGAAATCATCCAGGGCGAGCTTCACGCCGATCGCCTTGAGCTCGCCGAGCACGATCAGCGCACGTTCCAGATCGCGAACCAGGACGCCATCAGGCACCTCCAAGGTCAGTAGCCGCGCATCCGCCGCGCTGGTGGCCAGGACGGCCGTGACCTTGTCCACGAAGCCGGCCGCCATGAACTGGTGCGCGGACACGTTGACCGACATGGAGATCTCCGCGGGCGTCTGGCGTTGCCAGCTGTCCCGGTCGCTCCAGGACTGCTCCAGCACCCAGCCTCCCATTTCGATGATCTGGCCGGACCGCTCCGCGAACGGTATGAACACCGTCGGCGCCACTGCGCCGCGACTGGGGTGCGTCCAGCGCATCAGTGCCTCCAGGCCGGCGAGCCGGCCGTCACCTGAGCTGACGATCGGCTGGTAGGCCACATCGAGCTCGCCCCGTCCCGATGCGCCGGCGAGGCCGCGCGAGAGACCGGCCTGATGCTCGGCCAGGTGCAGGGCACGGAGGTCGAACACCTTATGGTCGGCTTGCTTGTCCCGCTTTGTGCGGTACATCGCGAGATCGGCGTCGTGGATCAGCTCCGCGGGAGCCTCGCTGCCGCGACCGGTGAACGCGATGCCGATGCTGGCGCGGAGTTCCAACTTCACGGTGGAGAGGGTGAACGGCCGGGCTAGAGCATCATCAAAGCGAGCGGCGATCCCGTCGGCTTCGGGCGAGTCGTGGAGGTCCTCACAGAGCACGACGAACTCGTCGCCGTACAGACGAGCGAGACTGTCACCCGGTCGCAGGAGCTCGGTGAGCCGATCCCCGACGGCCACCAGCAGTTCGTCGCCGACCTGATGGCCGTAGGTGTCATTGATCCCCTTGAACTCGTCCAGATCGACGAAGAACACCGCGGTGGTGCGGCCGGAGCGCTGCCCGCGCAGGAACGCATGCTCCAGGCGCTGTAACAGCAGCGCGCGGTTTGGGAGTCCGGTCAGCGGATCGTGAAAAGCGGCATGGCGGGCCTGGTCGGAGGAATCCTGCAGGTCAGCGCGCACCTGGGCGTTGATCAGGTACGCGGCGGCGACGTCGGCCAGGGTTTGTGCCGCGCTCATCGATTCGCTGGACAGCGGCCCGGGAGTGTCCCGGTACAGGTCAAGGGCGCCGAGTGGCGCATCGCCGTGGCGCAGCGGAAAGGTGAATACGGCAGTCAGGCCGGCGTCGATCGCTCGAGGCGCGAATTTGGGGTACCCGTGCTCCTGCTTCAGGTCGGGAACCGATATGGCCTGGCCGGTGTGGTAGGCGGCCAGACACGGACCCTCACCCAGGTCGCTCTGCAGTTTCTCGAACTGCAACGCCGCTCGGTTCGACGCGGCCACGTAGCGGGGGTACCGGCCTCCGGCGATCAGCGTGACCCCGGCACCGGTGATCGGCATGATCTCCACGATCCGCTTGACCAGGTGATCGAGGATCCCCTGGATCGGAAAGTCAGTGAGCATCGTCCGAGCAAACTCGCTCAGCACATCCGACAGCTCGCGTTTCACCATGAGTGCGGCCGCAGTACTCGACTGCCCATGCTTGCCTATCACCTTTTGAACGACGTCTGGTGTTTACAGAGGACGGTCCGCGAAGGTGGCAGTCACAGTGTGTCTGCCCGAGCATCCAGCGACCCGGCGACGGCGATTCGGATCACGTATAGCAACTCAATTCCCTGACGCTCGGATTGTAGGGCTTTGGTCCGACGGCTATCAAGCGAGCACTCAGAC
>JALYXK010000401.1 GCA_030947145.1 Actinomycetota bacterium | reverse complement strand
GGTTGCCGCTGCCCGATGCCGCGCCTGCGCGCGTGAGGCTGCGCGACCACCGCCCGCTGCACGAGCGCCTGCCGAACCGCGAGCGGCGCCCCGCGCGTGAGCCGAGCCGCGAGCCGGTCCAGCCGGTGAAGGTGCCGCACACGCACATCGGTCGGATCCGCCCTCCGCGCTACTAGCCGGCGGCTAGTCCCTTCGGCGCTACTAGCCGGCGGCTAATACTTCGCCGGGCAGGCGGTGTCGCTCTTGATCCGCTTGCCGATCTTCAGCAGCCGGATCCGCAGGCCGGATAGGGCGTTCCCGGCTCGCTGGACCTTCACGCACTGGACGACCGGCAGTGAGTTTCCGGCGGACCAGGCCACGCGCGCGGTGCCGGTGCTGCCGGTCAGCGAGAACCCAGCCGAGGGATTGATCAGGATGATCGAGACGCCGCCGGGGAGTCTCAGCCGGGCGGCGTCGTAGGCCACGCGTTGCCGGCAGGCCGGATCACCGCAGTGATAGAGCTGCTTGATCATCCCGGCCTGGTCGCCTCGGGCCTCGGCTTGGACCAGCGCCGTGATCGCCGCACGCTCCGCGCCGTCGATGCTGAAGACTCGGGCCAGGATCGCGCTGACGCCCAGGAACACGACCAGGCACACGGCGATCAGCAGGATGAGATAGGACCGGCGCACAGCGCGCCACGGTAGCCAACCGGAGCCGCCTCACGGGCCGCTGAGCGCTCCGGGGTGCGCCGAGGACCCGCGGCTAGGAGTCGCTGAGCTCCAGGAATCGGTCGACCGAGGCCTCCTGGTGGTCGAGCCGCTCGGCGAAGGCGCGGGCATGCTCGGCCGAAAGGGTGAGGAAGTCCTCGACGCACCGCTCCGGGTCATCGGCCAGCTGGTAGACCCGCGTGAAGTCCTGCTGGGCACAGGCGATCCCCAGCGGGGGCCGACCCTCGGCGAGCGTCCGGGCGCTGCAGACGGGGGTGACGACGAGCCGGGAGTCCGGCGCGATCAGGGCGGTGGGCAGTAGGCGGGGCGCCGGTAGCCGCACGGACAGCTCAACCGAGCGATCGATGGTGACGACGCTGCCGACCAGGTTGCTCAGCGGCTCGCGCCAGACGTCGAGCACGATGTCCGCCCCGACCAGGGCGTCGCGGAGCGCTGTGGCCTGCTCGACGTAGAGCCGTTCGGCGTCCTGGCGATCGTCGGCGTCGGCCAGATCGAGGTCGCAGGGGACGCGCAGCAGCTCGCTGGCGGAGACCGTCATGCCCGCGCCGAGACTGCCCGCTGCGATGTAGGTCTGCAGTGTTCCCAGATCCCGCCGAGCGTGGAAAATCACGGTCACGGCCTCGCTGACCGGCAGCCCATCGACGCGCAGCGAGACCGTCACCGCCGCGCCATCATCGAGCAGAGCACGACGAAGCAGCTCGTCGGCTGCGCCACTGTCCGGGGTGTGATCCTCGTCGAGCATCGCTCCTGCTCCTTCAGATCGGCTGAATTTGCCCCTGGTATTTACCCACACGAGCAGGCGCTAGACCACCGCCAGGTGGAGCACCGGTAACTCGGAGCACTGGCCATCGGGCGTATCCGGGTACATTTCCCGCCAGGATGAAGATCTTCTACAAGCCTTTCGGGATCATTTCCGGGGTGATCGGAGCGAAGCTCGGGCAGCGCGCGTTTGCCAGCGTGTGGAAGAACCTCGAGCCGGCGCCGCCCCCTGACGCCACCGCCGGAGACGCCGGCCTGACCAAGGTGGTGGCCGCGGCCGCGCTCGAGGCGGCCACGATGGCCGCGATCGCGGCCGTCGTCGACCGCGCCAGCGCCAGCGCCTTCCATTACCTGTTCGGCGCCTGGCCGGGCAAGAGCCGCCGAGCCAAGGCCGCCGACGGCGACACCAGCGTAGATGTCAACTAACTAGCTTCGACGACCCAAGGCGCCAGACCGTCCCGGGCCCAGGCCGGAATCGGCGTCTTGGCCAGCGTGTCCCGGTCGACGAAGACGTGACTCATCTCGCCGAGCGCGATGTCGCTCTGGCCGCGGCGAACCCGGTGACTCGTGCTCACGCTGCTCGTCCCGAGCTTGGCCACGGCGATCTCGATCGCCAGCCTGTCGTCGAAGCGCGCCGGGCGCAGAAACCGCACGCTGGCCGCGGCGACGACCAGATCGACGCCGTGGTCGAGCATGGCCTGGTAGCTGCCGAACGCTGCCCGCCAGAGCTCGGTGATGCTGACATCGAAGAACGACAGGTATTGGGCGTTGAAGACCACGCCCTGCATGTCGCACTCGGCGTAGCGGACCCGGAGCTGATGTTGAAACGGCAGTCCCATCGAGATCAGCCGCCCCCGCGGAGCACGAATCCGCGCTGCGCCAGGTCGGCCAGGGCGTCCTCGAAGGCGCCGAAGTCGCGGGCGAGCAGCGCCTCGATCGGGCGGCCGCGCGGCCCGCTGGCTCGAACCCAGCGCCGCAGCACCGGGGCGCCGGCGCGCACGCGGGCCTCCTCGAGCAGCCCGATCAGGATCGGCAACTCGGTGCGATGCTCGAGCTGCCCGGAGAGCAGGGTCAGCGGGTCGACGTCGAGCGTCTGACAGAGCTCGTCCTCGCCGAGGCCGAGCAGTTCCATCAGCGCCACCGCGCGCTCGCTCTGGATCCGCCCGCCGATCTGAGGGTCCTCCCGCTCGTTCACGGTGCCTCAGCCCTTGGAGCCGGACGCTCAGAACAGCTGGTTCTCGCCGCCGAACACGTCGCTCACCGAGCCGTCGGTGAAGATCTGGCGGATCGAGTTGGTGAGCAGGTCCGCGCAGGACAGCACGCGGACGTTCTCGGGTCGGCCGGGACGCGGCGGGATCGTGTCGGTCACGACGATCTGCTCAAAGCGGCCCGCCGCGAGGTTCTCCCAGGCGTTGCCGGAGAACACCCCGTGCGTGGCGGCGGCGTAGACACGCCGGGCGCCGGCGTCGTGCACCGCCTCGGCCGCGGCCTTGAGCGTGCCCGCGGTGTCGATGATGTCGTCGACGATCACGGCGGTCTTGCCGGCCACCTCGCCGATCACGTAGTTGATCTCGGCCACCTGCTGGGCCGGGCGCTCCTTGTTGAGGATCGCCAGGTCCGCGCCGATCCGGGAGGCGAAGCGCTTGTTCAGCTTGACTCGTCCGGCATCCGGCGCCACGACCACGAGATCCTCGAGCCCGAGGTCGGCGAAGTACTGGGTCAGCATGAACAGCGCGGTCATGTGGTCGCAGGGCTTCTGGAAGAAGCCCTGGATCTGACCGGAGTGCAGGTCCATGGTGAGCATCCGGTCGATCCCGGCGGATTCGAGCATCCGCGCCACCAGGCGCGCGGTGATCGGCTCGCGCGGCGCCGATTTCTTGTCCTGGCGCGAATACCCGTACCACGGGGTCACGGCGATCACCCGGTGGGCCGAGCCACCGACGGCCGCATCGGTCATCGCCAGCAGCTCGATCAGCGCGTCGTTGGCGCCGAGCCCCGTAGTCAGGTTGGCGCACGTGGGCTGGACGATGAATACGTCGGCGCCGCGCACCGACTCCTCGTAGCGGCAGTAGACCTCGCCGTTGGAGAACGTCTTCAAGGTCATCGGGCTGACCCCGACATCCAGCTTGCCCGCGATCCGCGCGGCCAGCTCCGGGTTGGCCCGGCCCGCGACCAGCATCAGGCGCTTGTCGTAATCGAGACGCATATCACGCGGACCGGGACGCGACTGGAGCAGGCTCATCCTGCCGCGAGTGTAATCCCGGCACTAGACGAGATCTCCGGGGCATGGCTAACCGCCGGCATCGTCCCGCGCCGCGGCTTGCTCGCGCTGGCGCCGTTGCTCGGAGTAGCCCTCGATGTTGCGCTGATGGGCGCGCGCGACCCCGAGCGCACCGTCGGGGATGTCCTTGCTGATCACCGACCCGGCGCCGGTGTAGGAGTCGTCCCCGACCTGCACGGGGGCGATGAACGCCGTATCGACGCTGACCTTGACCCGGGCGCCGATCTTCGTGCGGTGCTTGCGGTACCCGTCGTAGTTGGCGGTAATCGTCCCGGCGCCGATGTTCGACTGCTCCCCGATGTCGGTGTCCCCGATGTAGGACAGGTGGGGCACCTTCGAGCCGGGGCCGACGCTCGAGTTCTTGACCTCGACGAACGTCCCGACCTTTGATCCTTCCTGCAGCCGCGTGCCGGGGCGCAGATAGGCGAACGGCCCGACGCTGACCCGGTCCCCCACCTCCGCCTCCTTGACGTAGGCGTGGAGGATCGTCGCACCGTCGCCGACGCAGGCGTCGACCAGGGTCGTGTGGGGACCGATCATCGAGCCCTCGCCGATCGTGGTGGTGCCATGCAGGCTGCTGAACGGGGCGATTTCGGTGTCCGCGCCGATCTCCACGTCGATGTCGATGACCGTGGCCAGCGGGTCGACGATCGTCACCCCGGCCCGCATGTGACGTTCGTGGATCCGGCGCTGGGCGACCGCCCGGACCGAGGCCAGCCCCTGGCGATCGTTCACCTGCAGCGTCTCTTCCGGGTCTACGAGCTCGAAGGCGGCGACCGTCCGCTCGTCCTCGCGCAGAACCGGCAGGACGTCCGGGAGGTAGAGCTCGCCCTGGGCGTTGTCGGCGCCAACCCGCGCGAGGGCGCGCAGCAGCTCCCCCCCGTCGAAGGCGAAGATCCCGGTGTTGACTTCGCGGATCCTCAGCTCCCCCGCGCTCGCGTCACCGCCCGCCTTCGTCTCCACGACTCGCTCTACGGTGCCATCGGGCGCCCGCACGACTCGGCCATAGCCGGTGGGATCATCGAGTACGGCCGTGAGCATCGTCGCGGCGGCGCCCTGGCGCTCGTGCGCCGCGGTCAGG
The DNA here is from genome assembly GCA_030947145.1 of Actinomycetota bacterium. GTDB lineage: Bacteria > Actinomycetota > Thermoleophilia > Solirubrobacterales > Solirubrobacteraceae > Palsa-465. The sequence continues at coordinate 1,412 of JALYXK010000401.1, read as the reverse complement.
CCGGCGATCGTCTCGGGCCGGATCAGCGGCAGATCCCCGTTGAGCACGATCACGGTGCCGTCGGGATCGATCTCGTCGGCAGCCGCCCTGACGGCGTCGGCGGTACCGCGCTGCTCGGCCTGCACCACGACCGCCACCTGCCCGTCGAACAGGGCGGCGAGCCGGCGCTGCGGGTTGTCGACCACCACCACCTTGGCCGGGTCCGCGGCCCGGGCGGCGGCAACCTGCCAGGCCAGCAGCGGGCGCCCGCACAGGGAGTGCAGCAGCTTCGGTGTGGCCGACCGCATCCGAGTGCCCTGACCGGCGGCGAGGATCACGACTACGGGAGCGGTCACGAGGAACAGATCGTAGGCGATCCGTCGGACCACGGCCTCGATGCTAGATTCGCGCCTCGGCGAAAGTCAGACGCAACACTGGGGGGTCGTCCAACCGGCCAGGACACCGGGTTTTGGTCCCGGGAATCGGGGTTCGAGTCCTCGCCCCCCAGCCTCAGCGTCAGTCGAGCCTGGCCCGCCTGAGCACCCTGGCCACCATCTCCGGCAGCGTCGGGTCGGCTAGGGCCGCGCGGATGTCGGCGGGGCGATGCAGCGCACGCTCGGCCCGGAGGATCCCGACCTCGAGTCCGGCGTCGCGTGCCGCCGCGAGCGTCATCGTCATCACGTCGGCGCTTCGCCACGCCTGTTCCGGCAGCGCGAACAGCCGCGGCAGCGGGCGCGAGATCGCCACCAGGTAGAAGCCACCGTCGTAGGCCGGCCCCAGCACAACGTCGCAGCCGGCCTGCAGATCGCCGAGCGCGGCCGTGGCGTGCTCCCGGCGCAGTCGCGGCAGGTCCGGCCAGACGATCAGCAGCGGCCCGGCGGAGCGGGCGAAGACCCGCGCCGCCGCGTCGGCGACGCGCCCGGCGATCCCGTCGCCGTTCTGGGGCAACACCAGCGCCTCGGGACCGACCAGGGGGCGCAGCTCGCGCCCGGCGTCGGGAGGGTCGTGAGCGACGTGGAAGGCGCCGCCGGTGATCTCACGTGCCCAGGCGGCGGCCTGGACGATCAGCGCCGACTGCAGCGCGACGCAGCCATCGGCCCCGAGCACCGGCTCCAGCGCGCGGCGGACCTCCCCGCGGCGCGGCGCGCGAGCCATGATGATCACCGCCGGCTCGGCAGCGCTCATCCCGGCGGGAAGCGATAGAAGGTGCCCGCCGGCGCCGGCGGACTCGCGGCCAGCTGGGGCAGCGCGCCCCGGAGCACCTGGGCGAAGATCGCCGTGCTCCGCCCCATCAGCTCGATCAGGGTGGCCACCGGCGTCGGCTCACCGGGCTGGACCTCGTTCGCGTAATCGGTGGCGAAGCCGATCAGGCCGAACGGCAGCTCGAGCTCGCCGCACAGCACGGTCTCGGGCCCAGCCGTCTGGCTGACCGC
>JALYXK010000378.1 GCA_030947145.1 Actinomycetota bacterium | reverse complement strand
GGCAATTCTCCCAATTGAATCGGCGTCAGCCGATTCAACATCTTCAGGTTCTTTTACGTGCAAGCGGGATGATTTCGTGATGGCGCGCGTATTGGTGGTGGATGACGAGCCTGCCGTGAGGCGGGCGTTGGAGCGAGCTCTGAAGCTCGACAGCTACGAGGTGGACATGGCGGCGGATGGCGAGGAGGCGCTCGACGCGATGGCCAGCAACCCGGCCGACGCGGTGATTCTCGATGTCGCGATGCCGCGCCTGGACGGGCTCGAGGTGTGCCGGCGGATGCGGGCGGCCGGAGACCGGACGCCGATCCTGATGCTGACCGCGCGAGACGCGATCGACGATCGGGTCAAGGGACTCGACGTGGGCGCCGACGATTATCTGGTCAAGCCGTTCGCTCTGCGCGAGCTGCAGGCCCGGCTGCGGGCGCTGCTGCGCCGCACGACAGAGAGCGGCGACGGGGAGATCTTGCGCTACGCCGACCTCGAGCTCGACCCGGTCGCCCACGAGGTCCACCGCGGCGACCGCCCGATCGAGCTCTCCAAGACGGAGTTCCTGCTGCTCGAGTTGTTCCTGCGGCATCCTCGCCAGGTGCTGACGCGCACGACGATCTTCGAGAACGTCTGGGGCTACGATTTCGGCCCGACGTCGAACGCGCTCGGCGTGTACATGGGCTACCTGCGCCGCAAGACCGAGGTCGACGGAGAGTCGCGCCTCCTGCATACCGTGCGCGGCGTCGGCTACGTGCTGCGGGACTGAGCGATGGCGCTGCGCCGCAGGCTCGGACTGGTGGCCGGCACGACGGTCGGGATCGCCGTCGTCATGGCCGCGTTCGTGTGCTATTTCGTGGTCCGCGGTCAATTGCGCGGGCAGGTCGACGACTCGCTTCGAGCCGAGGCCCAGGCCGTGTTGCAGGGCAACCTCCGCTCTCTCCACAGTGACCTGCCGGACATCCCGCCCAGTGCGGGCGGTCCGGCCCCGTACGCGCAGATCGTGGTGGGCAATCAGGTTCTCAACCTCACCGGCGGGGGGCTCTCGATTCCGGTCGGCGCCGCGACGCGCGCCGTCGCCGCGGGGAACAAGGGCATGTTCATGTCCGACACCGCGACGGGCGGCAGCGACCTTCGGGAGATCACGATCCCGGTCCGGCTGATCAGCGGCCAGACGGCGGCGATCCAGATCGCCCGGCCGCTCGACGGCGTGGATCGCATCCTCTCTCACCTGCGGCTGATCCTGCTGCTCCTGTGCGTAGGCGGGAGCGGGCTGGCCGCGCTGCTCGGTCGCCTGGCCGCCAACCGCGTGCTCGCGCCGCTGGCCGAGGTCACCGAGACCGCCGAGCTGATCGGCGAGACCGACGACCTCACCCGCCGGCTCGCCGTCCACGCCGACGACGAGGTGGGCCAGCTGGCCACCCGCTTCAACGCCATGCTCGAGCGGTTGCAGCACTCGCGCTCCGAGCTCGACGACTCGGTGCGGGCCCAGCGCCAGCTGGTCGCCGACGCCTCCCACGAGTTGCGCACGCCGGTCACCAGCCTGCGCACCAACGTCGAGGTGCTACTGCAGGGCGGCGAGCTCGGCGAGGAGGACCGCAGCCGTCTTCTCGCCGACGTGGTCGAGCAGAGCGAGGAGCTGACCGCGCTGGTCGCCGATCTGATCGAGCTCGCGCGCGGAGACCTGCCGGCCGAGTCGACCGAGGACGTCCGCCTCGACGGGATCGTCGAGGAGGCCGTTGCGCGGGCGCACCGGAACGCTCCGGACATCGAGATCAAGGGCACGCTGTCACCCGTGATCGTCGAGGGCGCGCCCGAGCGCCTCAGCCGGGCGGTCAACAACCTGCTCGACAACGCCGCCCGGCACTCGCCGCCCGGCGGCCCGATCGAGGTCGCCGTCGACGCCGATGGCCTGAGGGTCCGCGACCACGGCTCCGGCGTCGAGGAGGAGGATCTGCCCTACGTGTTCGACCGCTTCTACCGCGGCGCCAACTCCCGGGGCCGCCAGGGCAGCGGACTCGGCCTGGCGATCGTGCGGCAGGTCGCCGAACAACACGGCGGCACCGTGAGCGTGGGCAACCACGAGGACGGGGGCGCGGTGTTCACGATCCGGCTTCCCACCACGGCCCCCGATCGGGGATCGGCGACCGAGCCGGCCGAGCCCGTCCGCGTGTCCTAGGGCATCGGGGGCCGGGCCAGCCGCGCCTGCCGCGCGCTGCGAAAGCGCCGCCGCAGGAACCAAAAGGCGATCGCGAACACCGGCACCACGGGCAACACCAGCAGGCCCCGCTGGCTTGGCTCGCCGAAGATCACCACCAGGGCGATCTCCACCGCCACCGCCGGGATCGCCGAGAGGAACGTGGCGTGCGAGCGGAAGCCGGAGAAGTGCTCGCGCGCGGTCACCTCGACCACGCCCGCGGCGA
>JALYXK010000361.1 GCA_030947145.1 Actinomycetota bacterium | reverse complement strand
GCCTGAGGCTCCGTTGAAGCGGGTTGAGCGCGGACACATCGGATCGGAGCGTCCGCGTCACCTCAGGCTTCGGCCTGAGGCTCCGTTGAAGCGGCGGGGCGCTGAAGCCGGCCGGCGCCGCCAGCTGGGCGGTCACCTCAGGCTTCGGCCTGAGGCTCCGTTGAAGCAGCGACGCCGTGTCCGGGCTGCCGCCTGCGGTGCCAGTCACCTCAGGCTTCGGCCTGAGGCTCCGTTGAAGCAGGATGACAAGCTCCGCTCGGCGCACGAGCGACATGTCACCTCAGGCTTCGGCCTGAGGCTCCGTTGAAGCGACGTGTAGCCGCCGGAGGCGAAGTGCGGCAGCTGGTCACCTCAGGCTTCGGCCTGAGGCTCCGTAGAAGCAGGCGTCACACACGTCGACCGCTACCACGGCGCAGAAGGCGTCACCTCAGGCTTCGGCCTGAGGCTCCGTTGAAGCTTGGTGGGCGCGCTCGAGGCGGGATCGGATGATCCGTCACCTCAGGCTTCGGCCTGAGGCTCCGTTGAAGCTACGAGGACGACTGCTGGCCGCACGCGATTGTGGTGTCACCTCAGGCTTCGGCCTGAGGCTCCGTTGAAGCCATTCAACTTGGCCTCACTGGCCCCGTTGGCCCGCCGTCACCTCAGGCTTCGGCCTGAGGCTCCGTTGAAGCAGCTACGTGAAATGGGTCGCCGACTACGACGAGCAAGTCACCTCAGGCTTCGGCCTGAGGCTCCGTTGAAGCTTCCTTTGGTTCGTGGTGGTGGCGTGGGTGCTTGGTCACCTCAGGCTTCGGCCTGAGGCTCCGTTGAAGCGAGGACGAAGCCGCCGTATTGCCGGAGGCCGCTGGGTCACCTCAGGCTTCGGCCTGAGGCTCCGTTGAAGCATCGGCATCGGCGCCCCAGCCGTAGGGCTTCCGCGCGTCGCCACGCCGCGAGGGTCTCCTCGGTGAGCGCCGTGCCGTGCGCGTCGATCGACACGCCGCCGAACTCGTGCTCCTCGTACTCGAGCTCCGTGACCGCGCCCAGGACCTCCACGGCCGGCGCGATGATCTCCGGGCCGATTCCGTCGCCCGGAAGGAGGACGATCCGAGGGGTCATGGGCAAAGGCGGGATCCACCGTCGCGCGGACGGATCAGCGCCACGCCGAGTCGCGCGGCGTGACATCTGCGGAAAGCACGTTGAGCCGCTCCTTGTCGGCGTCCTGATCGATCTCCACGAGGTGCTTGTTCATCGCGGCGAGTGTATGTGCCCGAGGTGCGGCACGGTCGGAAGACCGGGAGCGGGAAATTAACGTTCCTCGATCCGGAACAGGCCGAGGCCGAAATGGCTGAAGGCACCAAGCGCGAGCGGCCCTGGCACCGGCTCGCTGAACGCCAGTCTGATGCCGAACAGGGCCGCCCGCTCGAGCCGCGACCGTCCCACCTTGGAGCTGCGGAAGCGGTGCCAGGACCCGCGCTCCAGGATCACGCGGTCGGGCTCCGGCAGCCCCCGCTGAGCGAGCTCACGACGCACCTGATCCGCGGGCGAGTCGAGCAGCTGACCGCCTCGCACCTTCGGGTGGCGCACGAGCCCAAACGGCGTGACCGAGCGCCAGGATCGCGCCGGTCCGAGCAGCTTCCGCAGGCGGAGCTCGGACTCGGTTGCGAGCGCCACGAGCGCCGTCGGTAAGCGTTCGGGGATCTCACGCATCTTCAGGTAGCTGACACCTGCCAACGCCTCGACCTCGTGCGCGCCGAAGCCCTCGGGAGCCCACACGACGAGCTGGTCCACCCGCGGGCCCTCGTCACCGGTGAGAGCCAAGTAGTGGGCATGGCGATGCTGATCGCTGCGCGGCTCGTCGCCACGCCTACCGCTGAACGTGGGCGATGCCACCCCTCCGTTGCGTGCTCCGAACTCATGCTGGAGCGCGCTCCGGAGCGCCTGCCCCACTGCCACGGCTTCCGTGATCGCGGCTCGTCCCGATCCTCGCAGACGAAATACCGCGAGCGTCGGAGGAGCGTCGACGGCCTTGATTCGTTCCGTGGCCGGCGGCACCTCCACACGAGACACCGAGTAGGTCACGTGCAGCGCGCCCGGCGGGATCAGACGCCGGCTCCTCCTCATCTCGGTTACAGACACCGCGAGCGTGTCGATCGGCTGACCGCGCTGCGGACACAGCAGATCGACGAGCTCCCACTCGTCGTCGTGCGTCTCGACCGAGTCAGCTGGCGCTGCGGAGACCCGCCGCGGCCCCGCACCGGCAACTATTCGAGCGGAGCAGACCGACTCCGAGCGGCCGAGATAGCCGAGGCCGCGTGCGACCGCCGACAGCGCGTCGGCCGCCTCGGCATCGAGAGCCGTATCCCACCATGCGGCGAGCGGCGTCCGCGGATCGACGGCCAGAAACCCGTCGAGCACCTTCGCGGTATCCCCCGGGTGGAGCGCCGAGTAGTTCGCCTTCGGCATGTAGTGACGCGTGTGCCCAGCGGAGACAGCCGGCAGTTCGAACACAGGCGGGGGAGCGTCCATCAGTGCCTGCAGCGCGCGATCGATAACGGTCCGCCGCTGGGCCAGGTTCACGTTCGTGCGAGCAGTCGAGTACAGAGCTCTGATCAGTCGCCACGGGCTCGGCGGCCATTCGGTCGCCGCATCATTGACATGCGAGCCCCAGGGGTTCGCGTGGTAGCGGCCGAGATCGAAGCTGATTTCGAGGCCTAGCACGGTCTACTCGAAGATCGTCGAGTAAGGGCCATCGGAGTCAAAGGCCACGCTCGCGCTCTCGATCTCCCGAGCTAGCTCCTGTGCCTCGGGCAGCTGCCAGCTTCTGGGGCGCCTCACCGTCACCGGCTGGACGACTTCAAGGTCGCACGCGGTGCGCAGGCGGAGCGGCCGGTCGAGCAGCGTCCGGACCTCCCAGAGCGCCACGGCGGTCAGCAGCCTCGTCTCGGCCTCGGCGAGACCGTATCCGCGGATCTGCTCGAGATCGAGGACGATATCGAGGTCGATCTCCGCCGCGGTGTACTGGGTACGCCCGAACGGGACGAATCCGTAGCCCCCCTTCGCATCCCTTCCCTCGCCCGCCTTGGGGTACACGTCGTCGCGCTTGACCCCGCCGGAAACGACGGCTCGCACATCGTGCGCCTCGATCACGGCCGCGAGCGCCCGTCGCACTTTGGGGTTGCCGTAGCCGCTCCAGTCCGGGTCCGAGAAGAACACGCCGTGGATAAGGCAAAGCGGGTCGAGCTGGAAGATGGACCCGTAGATCGTCTGCCAGTCGAGGGGGACGCCCTTCTGTACGCCGAGGCGACCGACCATCCAGCCACCGGCCTTCTTGCCGTCGATCGTTGCGTTCTTGATGTAAGCGCCCGCCAGCCGGTGGGGCTCCAGCCGCGACGAGGTGAGGAAGCGGCCGGCCTTGTTCCGAACCTCTACATACGGCAGACGGGCCACGGTTGCGACGGGGCGATCCTCGGTGGAGTCCCAGGCGACGCCCTCGAAGTGGTTTGCCAGCGACTGCACCGACTCGACGAGCAGCGCCTGCTGGAGGCTCTGCACGCCGTCAGCGCTCAGCGGCCGCTCAAACTCAGCGGGGCCAAGATCGGGGAAGCCCGTCGGCTGAAAGGCCGAGCCTATGACTGGCGCCAGTCGTGCTTTCAGGATGACGCGGGTCTGGCCCTCGAGTCCATCGATCATGCCGTCTCCTTCATCTCGTTCTCGTCGCCCGAGCGTTCGGGGATCGTGAGCTTGTGCGCCATTCGATCGATGTCGGTTCGCCCGAGTCGAATCAGCAGCGCCGCACCGAGGCGCGGTCCAAGGTGCGCGCCGAATGGCGCGCTCGAGAGCAAGTCATCGGCTCCCGCAATGGGAGCCAGGCCCGCCATCCGCAGCCTGAGCAACGAGTCGCGCACGACAGAGTCGATCGCTCCGGCCGCCAGACGGGCGGCCCACCCCGGGCGCGGCCCGAGCCGCGCTCCCGCATCGCCTAATCGCTGGGGCCGCGGCGTTCCCGTCCACGCGAGCGCGAGGATGTCGAAGATTGGCGTGGCGACCTCGTCACGCGCCGGTCCTCGCGGGACCGGGGCCTGTGCCCAGTGATCGAGCAGCGCCATCCCCCAGAGCAGGCGCAGGATGCGATCGTCGTCGAGCCTGCCCGCCATGAACAGCCTCGCGATGCGCACATCGCACCGAGCTCCCTCGTCGAACCGCAGGCTGAAGTGATCCGAGCTGGCGTCGCTGGTCAGTCTTCGTTCGCTATCAGGGTCGAGCCGCTCGTCATCGCCTTCAGTTGCCTTGCCGCGCCCGACGTCCAGGTGCCGTCGAGCATGGATGGCGGCGAGCAGCCTGGCCGCGCCGTTGCCTTCCACGACATGGCCTCGGTTGGCGTCGAACCCGGACCCGCCATCGCGCGTGCCATGGAGGTAATCGCGTAACGCCGGCGATCTGAGCCTGCGATCGCGAAGCGATGCGAGGGCCACCGCGACCGCGAGCTCCTGCGTGCCGTCGTCTGCCGCCTTGATCCAAGGCGCGGCAGGCACACCGTGCACAGGATGAATGCCGGCCTCGACCGGGTAGCGCGAGCGCGCGAGCGCATGCTCCAGCGCGCCCATCGCCTCCAAAGTGTCGCAAGCGTCCTTGCGAGCGCCGCGCGAAGCGAGTTGGAAGCTGGCTCGCTCTAGTCGGCCAGCGAGCACCCGTATCGCGGTCGGACATCGGTCGTCTCTGCTGAAGCGCACCACCTCCCCCAGCAACCGGTCGATCGATTCGATCGCCTCTGCGCCTCGACGCTCGGAAACCAACACGCGGCCCGCGGGAACGGCGAGGCTCGACTGCCCGGCGCGCTCGAGGATCGCGTAGCGCTCGAATGCCTCGATCCCTCGGGCAACGCCGAGTGCGCCGGCGGCCCGGGCGAAGTCGAGCCCCGAGCTCGCCTGCCGCGACGAGTGCCCGCTTCCCACCTGAGCACGTGACTCACGCACCAACGTGGCGATCTCCGCATGGGTGGCCCACCCTGACCAGAGCGGCAGCCAGATCTCCGCTCGCCCGGTCTCGCCACTGACGGCGGAGCCATAGCCGGCAGCCGTTGAGTAAACGGTGAAGGGCGCGACGAGCGCGCTGCCCGCAGCCGCTCCATGCCTTCGCGCTGCGCCGGCCACGAGCAGCAGTGTGCCCTCCACCGCGAGGGTCAGGTCCCATGGATTACCGAGGCTGTCTGCTTCGCCGTGCGGAGAGTTCGTTGGCGATGCGTCCCGGCTGAAGTGAGCGACCGCCATCTTCTCCATCGGACTCGCGGTGCCGAGCAGCGACGCATGGAGCAGAGGGCGCGAGGCATCGGCGTCCTCGCCCAGCAGCGTCCGGCACAGCGACTGCATGAAGTTCGAGGAGAAGTCATAGCTGCCGTCGTTGCCGCCCGATCCCAGCAGGGGGGGGAACGCCGCCTTGGATCCTGTCAACACGATCGCGGCGTCGAGCCACTCGATCGCATCGTCAGGCCAGCACCGGCGCAGCCGTCTTACAAGCTCCGCCTTCTGCACGTCGCTGGAAGGCTTCTCCTTCAGGCCGAGGTCGTCGAGCATCGCTCGCGTTTGCTCGATGACGCCACGGTATGGAGCCAACCGCGGAATCTTGGCTTGCTGGATGCGCGCAAGCGCGCCGCTCGCGGCTGACCCACCGCGTAGGTAGAAGCCACTGCGGCCGTTCCAGGGAGAGAGCACCGGCGATGGCGAGTAGTCATCGAGCAGGAAGCGCGCGAGCTGGTCCTCGTCGAACCTCGAGCGCAGCTCGAACGTGCCGTCTCTCCATCTTGCGCGGGCCGATCCGTCGGCCTGCCGGGCGACGATGCGCAGGATCCCGAGCGCCTTGAGGTATCCGATCAGCGGGCGGGACCGGCAGCCGGCGAGACGCAGCTCAGGCACCGCTCGCCCGCCAATCGGCGATCCGCAACAGCGCCTCGAGGAAGGCGAGGCGGAATGGGCCTAGCCGGGGATCGTCACGCATTCGGACGGCCGCATCCGTCCACGAGTCCTCGGCGCCGAGCTCCATCGGCGCGAGGTCGAGGGTCAGCGCGGGAGTCGTGCCGATCGGTGTCTCGATCTCGGGAAGGCCGTCTCCGTCGACGATCCCGAGCGCGAATCGCGTACCGTTGGCGGAGCCCGGCGGACGAGTCTCATCCGGCGCCGGTCGAATCGACAGCCGGACCTTGCCATGGTGCGCCGCGACCAGGTACGCGGTCAGATCGCCCGGCGGCACATGCAGCACGGTGCTCAGCCGTCGGATCGCGAGCGCGCTTGCTAGCTCGTGGCGGAAGTAGCGTCGCTCGTGCTTGCCTCCACGCTTGCCGCTCTTAGCCCAGAGGCGACCGTCCTCTGCGCCTTCGCCGGCTTCGAAGATGGCAGCGCGCAGCGTTCGCTGGAACACCGGATGCGCCTTACCGATGTCATGGAGCGCGCCAGCGCCCCGTAGCACCTCACGCCACTCCGCGAGCCCGAGAGCACTGGCCAGCTCCGCACCCTCCCCAGCCACCATCGCAAGATGATCGCAGAGCTCCTCCCGTCTGCCAGTTTCCGTCTGGGGATCGGCACCGACGCCCTCGACCGCAACTCCGCGGGTCAGGGGGACCGGGTCCACCGCACCCTTGATCTTGCCGTCCCAGCCGATCGCCGGGTCGTAACCGCCGTCGGCGGCTCGCAGCATCACCGTCGCGCCTGGCGTCACATCGCGGGTGGCTCGTCGGGTCCAGCCGCCGTGCAGGTGGTCGATCGTCCAACACGCGCGCTTTCCCAGGCTCCCAAGCGGAACCTGCACCAGCTCATCGCGCTCAGGCGCCGGTTGGTCAGCGATCAGCGCGGGAGCGTCCGCCGGAAGATCACGGAAGAGCACAGTGATGCTCCTGTCGTCATCCTCCCTGATGAACGGTGCGATGTCTATGTCCATCCCCGAGAGGTCGGGGGTGGTGTCGAATAGGTCGAGTAGGTCGCGCCGCCTCAAGACAGACGGATCATCGGACGATTCGCTGACTTGGATCCCTTCGAGCGCGGCCGGCGAGAGCGACGTTCCCTCGCGCTCGAGCAGCGCCTTCCTCGATTCGTTGACGTCAGCCGGCAAGTAGGGCGCCGCACACTTGCGTCCTGTTACGCCGTCGTCGAGCGGGCCCCTGTCGAGCCAGATCACGGTCGCCTCGTCGTACTCGCCCGCACGGTTGCAGCGGCCGAGCCGCTGAACGATCGAGGAGAACGGGGCCGTCTCGGTGATGAGCGTGCGAGCCGACACGTCCATTCCCGCCTCCACCACCTGCGTCGCGACGACGATGGTCCCCGCCTCTCCCGGCTCGGCCAGCGCCTTTTCCATGTGCGCTCGGCGCTCCTGCGGGCGGAACCGGGAATGGATGAGAACGGCTTCGGCACCTCCCGGCCGGTCAACCTCCTTGTAGACGGCTTGCGCCAGATCAACGGTGTTCACGACAATCAGCGTCCGAGTGCCTGGCAGGTGGCGCTCGAGCGCCACCGGTGCGACGCGCGCGGCGAGCGCCCCCCCAACCTGTGGCGCGAGGTCCAGGCGCTGCAGCGTCTTTCGCGCGTGGAGACGCTTGCGCAGAGAGCCCGTCCGGTCCTCGTCAGGCAGCGTCATCACGGTCCCGAGTTCTGGCCGGTCGACGGTCACGAGCGCTCTCGGGTCGATGGTCGCCGAAGCCCACACGGTCTCGCAAGGCAGGGCGGTCCCGAGCACGGCGCGGAGACCGTCGAGCTGCGCAGAGGTCGCACGCGCGGGTCCCATGAGTTGCACCTCGTCGAAGACCCATCGACAGTTGTTGTTGAGCAGTCCAAACGCGACCGGCCACGCGAACCTGCTCTCCGCATATCCGCGGTTCAGCGCCCGCGACAGGAGCATGTCTACCGTGCCGACCAGGATCTGGTCCCGCTGCGGCTGTTCGCGCCAGTCGCGCAGCTCACGAGGGTCGACGCCGCCCATCAACGTAACAATCGCCAGCTCGGCGTCATCGAGCCCGAGGCGTTCACGTATACACCGTGCGACGTGGGCTGTCTGCTCGACGAGCGAGCGCATCGGCAGTGCAT
>JALYXK010000335.1 GCA_030947145.1 Actinomycetota bacterium | reverse complement strand
TGCCGCCGCCCAGCTTGATCTGCTCGCGCCGGGCGCGCAGGTCCTCGGCCAACGGCCGCAGCAGGCTGGTGGGCAGGGCGTCGGTGGTCACGGTCGGGTCAAGGCGGCCAAGCGAGAAGTGAGAAGTGCTACTCCCTACTTTGGTGCCGCGGAGTCTACGCCATAGGCTTCGCGCCATGCCCTATTCGACGCTCCGCTATGACCTCGCCGACACCGGCGTGGCCACGATCGCCCTCGATCAACCCGAGACGCGCAACGCGCTCTCCGATGAGCTGCTGAGCGACCTGTTCGCCGCGCTCACCGCCGCCCGGGAGAACCCCGCCGTCCGCTGCGTGGTCCTGACCTCGACGCACGAGAAGGTTTTCTCCAGCGGCGGCAACCTGGCCGGCTTCGCCGCCGAGCAGCCGCTGGTCCTCAAGCACTTCGCCACCGACCGGTTCCCCGCCGTCTTCCGGCTGCTCGGCGAGCTGGGCAAACCGTCGCTGTGCGCCGCCAACGGGCACGTGCTGGCCGGTGCCCTCGGCCTCGCCCTGGCCTGCGACCTGATCGTGGCCAAGGAGGGTGCCCGGTTCGGGACGCCGGAGATCAACGTCGGGGTGTTCCCGTTCATGATCATGGCCCTCATATACAGAAACGTCGGGCGCAAGAAGACCAACGAGCTGCTGCTGCTCGGGGAGCAGATCTCCGCCCAGGAGGCGGAGCGGATCGGGATCGTCAATCGTGTCGTCCCGGCCGAGCAGTTCGACGAGGCGGTCCGCGAATGGACCGAGCAGCTGGCCGCCAAGTCGCCGGTGATGATGAGGCTGGGCAAGGATGCGATGTACCGCCAGCAGGACATGGCCTTCGCCGACGCGCTCGAGTTCCTGCGCACGCACCTGACGATCGCCTTCGCCACGGAGGACATCCAGGAGGGCGTCAAGGCGTTCTTCGAGAAGCGCCCTCCGGAGTGGAAGGGCAAGTAGAAAGTAGGAAGCTCTACTGTTTACTTTATTGTCCGCCGCCAGAGGAGAACCCATGGCCACCGCCGACGTCATCAAGCCCGACTTCGCCAGCCAGCGTAAGCACTTCATCTTCACCGACGAGCACGAGCAGCTACGGGAGTCGATTCGCCGGTTCGTGATCAAGGAGCTCCAACCCCACGCCGAGGAGTGGGAGGAGACGACGTGGCCGAACTGGGCGATGCAGCGGATGGGCGAGCTGGGCTTCCTCGGCCTCGACAAGCCGGTCGAATATGGCGGACAGGGCGGCGACTACTACTCGTCGCTGGTGCTGGCCGAGGAGATCGCGCACTCGAACTCCGGCGGATTCGCGATGGGGCTGGCCGTGCAGACCGACATGGCGATGCCGCCGATCCTGGCCTTCGGTACCGAGGAGCAGAAGCAGGAGTGGGTGGTGCCGGCGATCAAGGGCACGGCCATCCTCAGCCTGGGTATCACCGAGCCCGACGCCGGCTCCGACGTGGGCGGGATCAAGACCCGCGCGGTCAGGGACGGCGACGAGTACGTGATCAACGGCTCCAAGACCTACATCACCAACGGCCACCGCGCTCACGTGATCGTGCTGGTCACGAAAACGGCTCCAGACGCCGGGCGCCGGACGACTCGTACGGCGAGCGATCCGACGAGGCCGGATGCCGATGGCTCGCCGTACGAGGGCTTCACGCTGTTCCTGGTGCCGATGGACGCGCCGGGGGTGATTCGGGAGAAGCGCTTGGAGAAGCTCGGGATGCACGCGTCGGATACCGCGCTGCTGGCCTTCCAGGACGTCCGGGTGCCGGCCTCGGCCGCGCTCGGTCAGGTGGGCAAGGGCTTCTATCACATCATGTGGGAGCTCCAGGGCGAGCGGCTGATCGGCGCCGCCGGCTGCGTGGCCGGCGCCCAGCACGTGTTCGACAAGACGATCCAGTACGCCAAGGAGCGCAAGGCGTTCGGCCGGCCGATCGGCAACTTCCAGGTGATCCGGCACAAGTTCGCCGAGATGGCGACCAAGATCGAGACCGCGCGCCAGATGGTCTACACCACCGCGTGGCGCTTTCAGAACGGCGAGTATCCGGTCCGCGAGATCAGCATGGCCAAGCTCTACGCCGCGCGGATCTCGGTCGAGGTGGCCGACGAGTGCATTCAGATCCACGGCGGCGCCGGCTACATGAAGGAATACGGGATCGAGCGCTCCTGGCGCGACCTGCGGCTCAACCGGATCGGCGCCGGCACCGACGAGATCATGCTCGACGTGATCGGCCGCTCCTAC
>JALYXK010000317.1 GCA_030947145.1 Actinomycetota bacterium | reverse complement strand
GGCCTACGCCCGACGCCCGGCGTGAAGCGATCGCGCCGCCGGCTGCGCGAGCAAGGTCTCCTGCCCGAGGCCGGCGTCGAGCCCGAGGCCGGCGTCGAGCCCGACCGGGGTCCGGCTCGACCCGGCCCGGCGGCGCGCTGGAGGCAGCGAGGGCGCTCGGGCGACGGGGCGGCACTGGCCTTCGACCGCGTCTGGTACGAGGTGCCGCGTGGTCCGGTGATCCTGCGCGGTCTGGCGTTGCGGGTCGGACCGGGTGAGCGCGTCGCCCTGATGGGACGTAACGGCGCCGGCAAGTCGACGCTCCTGCGCCACGCCGCGGGACTGATGCGGGCGACCCGAGGCGAGGTCACCGCCGCCGGGCACGTGGCCCTGCTGCTCCAGAACCCGACTGACTATCTCGTACACGACACGGTGGCGCAGGAGGCCCCGGCGCACGCGCTGCAGGCGGTCGGCCTGGACCCGGTCGCCCTCGGCTCCCGCCATCCGCGGGACCTCTCCGGGGGGGAGAAGCAGCGCCTGGCCCTGGCCATCGTGATGGGCCGGGAAGCTGACGAGCCGAGCCCCGCGGTTCTCTGCCTCGACGAGCCGACCCGGGGGATGGACCGGGGCGTCAAGGACGAGCTGGCCCGGCTGCTGCGGTCGCTGAGCGGAACCGCCGTGGTGGTGGCGACCCATGACCCGGAGTTCGCCGCCGCCGTGGCCGATCGCGTCGTGTTGCTGGCCGACGGGGCGGTGATCGCCGACGGCCCCGTGGCCGAGGTGCTGTGCGGCGGTACGTATTTCGCTACCGAGACGGCTCGGATCCTGGGCGGGGCCGGTGGCGCCCTGCTCCCCGAGCAGGGCGTCGCGCTGATCTCGCCGGGGGCAGGCGTCGTGACCGAGGCGGCGCCGGCATGACCTGGCAGGTCGCCGCGTTCGCCCTGCTCGGGCTGGCCCTGGCCGCCGGGTTCGCCTGGTACGAGTCGACCCGCCCCGACGCACGGATAGTCGCCCTGGTCGGCACCCTGGCCGCCTTCGCCGCGCTCGGCCGGATCGCCTTCGCGGCGCTGCCCAATGTCAAGCCGACAACCGACATCGTGCTGATCTCCGGATACGCGCTGGGTGGCGCGCCCGGGTTCGTGGTCGGGGCAGTGGCCGCGCTGACGTCGAACTTCTTCTTCGGGCAGGGGCCGTGGACGCCGTGGCAGATGGTCGGTTGGGGGGCGAGCGGTGTGCTGGGTGCGGGCGTCGCCATGGTCATCCGCCGGGGCGGGCGGGGAGCGGATCAGCCGGCCCAGATCGGCCGCTGGCCGCTGGCGATCGCCTGCTTTGTCATCGGCTACGGGTTCACGGTTCTGCAGGACTTCGGCGACTGGGTCACCTACAGCGACCACAGCCTCTCCCAGCTCGAAATCTACGTCGGCAAGGGGGCCGGGTTCGATCTCGTCCACGCTGTCGGCTGCCTGCTGTTCGCGCTGGCCTTCGGGCCGGCACTGATGCGCTCGCTGCAACGGTTCAGGCTGCGGCTGCAGGTCTCCTGGCGAGGGCTCGACGCCGCTGTGGCGCCGGCCCTGGCGGCAGCCTTGATCCTGGGCGCGGCGTTCGGCCTGAGCACACCGCCACGGGCCCGGGCTTCCGGTACCCCCGGCGGTTACCTGCTCGGCGCCCAGAATGTCGATGGCGGCTACGGATCGGCGCCGGGTAGCGCTTCGACGCCGCTGTTCGCGGGCTGGTCCGCGCTCGCCCTGGCCGCTCAGGGGCACAACCCCCTCGACGTCACTCGTGGCGGGCACACGCTGGCCGGATACCTCGGAGCCACGCTGGCCACGGCCGGCGACCCGGGCTCGCTGGAGCGGACGCTGCTCGCCGTGCGGGCCGCCGGGCTCCCGGTGAGCGCCTTCGGGGGACGAGATCTGCTCGCCGCCGTGCGGCACGACATTCGAGGCGACGGATCGGTCTCCGGTCAGACCAACCTGACCGCCTTCGCGGTGCTGGCCGTCCGGTCCGCGGGGAGCACCCCGCCGCCGCAGTCGATCTCGTGGCTCACCCACCAGCAGGACTCCGACGGCGGCTTCAACTTCGCCACCGCGCCCGGCTCGAGTGACGTCGATGACACCGGCGCCGTGCTCGAGGCGCTGGCCGGCGCCGGACCCGCCCGCACGATCTCCCGCGGCGTCGCCTTCCTCCGAGCTCAGCAGAACCGCGATGGCGGCCTGCCCTCCCAGCCGGGCGGGAACTCCAACGCGCAATCGACCTCGTTCGCGGTGCAGGGCCTGATCGCGGCGGGGGTCAACCCGGCTGGCCTGCACCGCGGCGGCGGCCCGTCGCCGCTGGGCTACCTGACCTCGCTGATCGCGCCCGACGGCCACGTCCGCTACGCCTCCGGCAACGACCAGACCCCGGTCTGGGTGA
>JALYXK010000287.1 GCA_030947145.1 Actinomycetota bacterium | reverse complement strand
AGGGGCACGCTGCGCGATGAGCGCTTGGACTTCGGTGTGCCCGTCCTGCCGCGGACGAAGTTGAGGCGAACCCGGATCCGCCGGGCCGACCAATCCACGTCACGCCAGCGCACCGCGAGCAGCTCCCCCTGGCGCATGCCCGTCATCGCCGCGGCCATGTACATGACCCGCTCGACGCGGCCGAGGTCGTCCGGCGGCACCGCCGCCAGCAGGGCATCGAGCTCGGTCTGATCCAGGAAGTGGATGTCTGGGTCGTCATCGCGGTGCTTGGGCTTCTCCACCAGCTTCACCGGGTTGACGCTCACCCAGCCGCGCCGGCTCGCGAAGTCGAAGATGCCGTGGAGGAAGCCGACGTAGTTGAGCGTGCTCTTGACCGACTGGCCCCCGCCGAGACACGCGGCCATGAAGCCCTCACGTCCTCCTTGGTAACCCGCGGGATCGGGCGATCGCCGAAGTACGGGGCCAGGTGGACGCGCAGATAGCTCTCGTAGCCGTCGGTCGTCGACGGCTTGCGGCGCATCGTGACTAGATGTTTGATCAGCCGGCCTCCTACTTCGTCGACGGTCAGCCGCTCGACCACCTGCGGCGGGGCCATGACCTCGCTGATCAGTGAGCGGAGCTTCGCCTCGGCCATGGACTTCGTGAGTCCCTCACGCGTCCCCGGCCGGCGGACCGGGCCGAGCTTGCGCTTGACGAGTCGGCCGGCCACTCGCCACTGCCCGTAATAGGCGCCGCCCTTTTCCACGATGCTGCCGGTGCCATGGCTCCGGCGACCTGCCCGACCTGTCTCCATTCCGCCCAGCCCTTCGTCTGAGTCCAGTCTCGATGATCCCACGCGACCGGGACGGCGCAACGGTCGTCCCCAGGTTGCACCGGCAAGATCTCGATCTCGACGGGAGGCGCGGGTACGATCGTGTCCTGGCCTCGACGACTCTATCCCCGCCCGAGTTGGCACCTGACGACCCGCGTCTGCGGCGGGCCCTGTTCACGCTGCGAGAGAGTGCCGCCTACCTCGACGTGCCGGTCTCGACGCTGCATCAGTGGGCTCGTCCCTCCGACGGCGAACCGCTCGTGACCGTCTTCCCCCGAGCTGGACGGGCAGCGACCGTTCCGTTCGTCGGCTTCGCCGAAGCGTTCGTTCTCAGCGCACTTCGGAGGGCCGGGGTGCCGATGCAGCGCATCCGACCAGCCGTCGCGAGATTGAGCGCCGAGGTTGGCCTCGAGCACGCTCTAGCGTCTCAGCGTGTGTTCACCGACGGGGCCGAGCTGATCTACGACTACGCCGTGAGCAGCGACGACGAGGCGCTCCTGACCGTCGTCCGGACCGGACAACAGCACTTCGCCCAGGTGATCCGCGACTACCTCAGGCGAATCAGTTACGGGGACGACGGTTGGGCCGAGCGAGTCCGCCTGCCCGCGTATCTATCCACCGATGTGGTTGTGGACCCAGAGCTGGCCTTCGGTCAGCCGCTCGTTGTCCATGGCGGGGCTCGGGTGGAGGATCTCGTCGATCGGTTCAAGGCCGGCGACGACGTTGCGGAGATAGCTAGCGACTTCGGCGTCGCCAAGGCCGAGGTCGAGGACGTCATCCGCGTTGCCCTCAGGCTCGCCCCCTGAGTTCTTCGTAGATCGCAGTCTCGGCCGCCATCTCATCCCAGAGGCGCTACGCGCCGCCAGCGCCGTCGTCCACACGATGGCCGACGTCTACGGAGAGCGGATCGGCCAGGGCCTTCGCGACGAGGAATGGCTGCGCGACGCCGGCCAGCGCGGCTGGGTAGTCCTGATGAAGGACGCGAAGGTCCGCCGCCGCCCCGCGGAGCTCGAGGCGGTCGCGACCTATGGCGTCCGCGCTTTCTGCGTGACCAACGCGAACCTCCGCGGCGTCGAGCAGGCAGAGCGACTCGTCTCCAACCTTCCGCGGATCATTGAAATTGCCGCCAAGCCTGGCCCGTACATCTATGGCGTGTACGCGAATAGCGTGACGCGCCTGTGGCCGAAGTGAGAAGCAGCGACTCTGCAGAAACGTGACGTAGCTGCGGACGCCTGCCTTCAACGGCCCGCGCGGCTCGAAGAGTGCTCCTTTTGGGGACCAAGGGAAAGCGGCGTCAGATTCTAGGTTTTGGGCGCGAGCTGCTCAGGACCGCGAGTACCGATGGCATCCTCGGTCGCGTCTCATTTGACGCGCACGGCGAACCGAGCGCGGCGCCGGCGTAGCCGGTCCCGGCGCGCAGCGTCTGGCCCGTTCCCGGATCGATCCTCCAGCCGAGGCGATGAAGCTCGAAACAGCGGCGGTCCGGAATCTGCACCATGTCCTTGGTCGGATCCGGAGCTCACTGTCGGCTTGATCGTGTGGGGGCGCTCGTCCCTCGCGACGGGTCTGGGAGGCCGAGTTCACGGAGGGCGGCCAGGATGCGCCTCAGCGCTGGGTGAGGGTCCGGCGAGTGCTCGATCGGGCCGGTGCGCTGGCGCCGGCACGGTTGTAGGCGGTCACCCACACCTCGATTTGCTCGTTGAGCACGCTCCGGTCGGCCCGGTAGGGCCGGTGATTGGCGCCCGGGATCGGGGTACAGAGCTCGCCGATCCGCTGGCACGCGAACCAGCGGTAGCTGTAGCTCGATGGGTGGCCCGTCCACGCCCCGCGCGATGCCGTTAGGCGGTGATTCAGCGTCACGCGGCCAGTGATCTTGGGGGCCTGCTGAAGCGCAGGCGGTCGGGCTGCCGCGGGCCGGGTCACAGTGGCGGTGGGGACGGAGCTCTCGGCGATGCTCGCCCCCGCGGAGTTGTAGGCGGTCTCGAGCACGAGCAGCCGAGAACCGACGTCACGGGCCCGGAGGGTGTAGTTGCGAGTCGTGGCGATCGTCGTGCACACGGTCACCGCGGCGTTGCAGTCCTTCCACTCGTACGTGTAGCGGGTTGGGCTGCCGGTCCAGGTCCCGTGGTGCTCGGTCAGAGTCTCGCCGACGACGGTGCGCCCGGTGATCGTCGGTGAGGTGAGCCCGGTCGGCACCGAGGCGGAGGGTGCGTACTGCTCGGCCAGCGGCACCGTGTTGGTCCCGTTGTTGTCGTACCCAACGGCGGTGCAGAGGCCCGTCGATAGGCAGGACACGTCGCTGAGAACGCTGTAGCTGGCGCCGGGGTTGGGGGTGCTCTGGATCTGCCAGCTGGTGCCGTTCCACTGCTCCGCCA
>JALYXK010000285.1 GCA_030947145.1 Actinomycetota bacterium | reverse complement strand
AGAAGGTCTCCGCCGAGGGCTTCGAGCCCGTGATCCCGCCGGTGCTGGTCCGCGAGCACGCGCTCTACGGCACCGGCATGCTGCCCGATACCGAGCAGCAGATCTACCGCCTGCCCGAGGACGACCTGTTCCTGGTCGGCACCTCGGAGGTGGCGCTGGCCTCGCTGCACGCCGACGAGATCCTGGACGGAGCCTCCCTCCCGGTTCGGTATGCCGGATTCTCCTCGTGCTTCCGGCGCGAAGCGGGGGCCGCGGGCAAGGACACGCGGGGGATCTTTCGCGTGCACCAGTTCGACAAGGTCGAGATGTTCTCGTTCGTCGCGCCCGAGGACTCGCTGGAGGAGCACGAGCGGCTGCTGGCGATCGAGGAGTCGATCCTGCAGGAGCTGGAGATCCCCTATCGCGTGGTGGCGATCGCCGTCGGCGACCTGGGGGCCTCCGCGGCCAAGAAGTACGACCTCGAGGGGTGGCTGCCGGGCCAGGGCCGCTACCGCGAGCTGACCTCGTGCTCCAACACCACCGACTTCCAGGCCAGGCGCCTGGATGTCCGCTACCGGCCGGCGGACGGCCGACCCGCGCACGTGCACACTCTCAACGGCACGGCCACCGCCGTCGGACGGACGCTGATCGCGCTGCTCGAGAACGGTCAGCGCGATGACGGCTCGGTGCAGCTGCCCGCGGCGCTGGTGGCCAGCGGAGCGCCGGCCGTGCTCCCGCCTGCGGCCTGAACCCGGGCTCAGTCGACCGATCGCAGCGGCGGCACATGGCCGCTGGCCAGCACGAGCAGGGCCGCCCGGGGTGGGCCACAGGACCCGACCCGTGCCCGCATGCGGACGCCGAAGGTGTTCCAGGGGCGCACGTAGACGTGCGTGGGCTCCTGGGCCCCGGAGGCGGCCGCGACGATCGCTTCGGAGAACTCCCGCCGGGCCCGGTCCTCGGTGTCCGCCGCCACCAGCAACTCGCCCACCGGGCGGTTGATCGCCTGCTCCTCGCTGACGTCGAGCAGTCGCTCGGCCCGGCGCGAGAGCGCCTGGACGGCCAGCGTGGCGTCAACCACGAGAAAGGCGTCCCGGGGACTCGGCCGCACGTCCGCGCGAGCCTCGAGCAGGACGCCGAGACCGCAGGCCTGGCAGACGCGCGCGTTCGGCGCAGGCGGCGTCCGCCGTGGCGCCGGCGCCCCGCAGTTCCCGCAGAACCAGGCTGGTTCCGAAGGGGCGTCGGGCGCGCTGTGCACGAGCGTCAGTGCCGCCCGATTCTGTGGGGAAACCAGCATGCCCACTGTCGATAACGATCCGAACGCCTAGAAGTTGGTGGTATGTCGAAGAAAGAACAGAAGATCCATATCGGCAACGCGACGGAGAGGGGGGGATTCGAACCCCCGAACGAGGTTAACCCCCGTTACGCGATTTCCAGTCGCGCCCGTTCAGCCACTCCGGCACCTCTCCAGGTGACCGCGGTTTAGCCTAGCGTTCTGCGGACCCGCCCGACGGCGCGCCCGAGCCGCTCAGATCTGCCAGTCGCCGTCGCGCAGCAGCGGGATCTCGGCGCCATCGCGGGGAACCCCGGTGACCGCCACCTGGTGGCCGCCGATCATGAAGTCGATGTGGATCTGGCTCTGATTCATGCGCTGGCGGTCCTCGTCCTGCACGGCGAAGCCGAGACCCTGACCGAGCGCGATATGGCTGGCGGCGTTCTCGTCGAGCAGGGTGTCGAAGAAGACCGTGTCGGTCCCGCCGATCCGGCTCTCGCGATCGACGAGCGCCACCTCCCCGAGGCGGGCGCCGCCGGCGTCGCGGTCGCACAGCGCCTGCAACGTGCCGGCGCCCTGCTCCGCGCTGATCTCCACCGCGCGGCCGGCCTCGAAGCGGACGCGCAGGCCCGTGATGGCGACGCCGGAGACGAACAGCGGCTTGGTGGACGTCACCACGCCCTCGGTCCGGGTGGGATCGGGCGTGGTGAACACCTCCTCGGTCGGCAGATTGGGGCGATGGACGATCCCGCCGACAGTTTCGAGCTTGGCCGCCATCCAGCGGCTACCGGCTAGCAGCCCGACGGTCAGATCGGTCCCCGGTCCCTCGAAGTGGAGCGCGTCGAGCGCGAGTCCGTCCAGCTTCGCGGCCACCGCGAGCAGCTTCTCCATCCGCGCGTCCCAGGCCGCTACCGGATCGCCGTCGGTGAGACGGCAGACGTAGGCGATCTGGTCCCAGAGCCGCGACAGCGCCGCCGCCTCCTCGAGGTCGGGATAGACCAGCTTGGCCCAGCCGGGGGTGGGGCAGGGGCCGACCGTCCAGTTGACCCTGCGCTCCTCGACCACCGCGATCGACTCCTTGACCCGGGGCAGCATGTCGCGTCCGAGCAAGCTCGCGTCGATGCCGTCCATCAGGTGCGGCTCGACCGTCCCCGAGAGCGAGATCGCCGCCGCCTCCATGTCGACCAGCGCTCGCATACGCTCGCCATACCAGGGCGGAACCCAATCCAGGGTGTCCGGGTCGGCGTGCCGCGCGCGGCTGCGCTTGACGTGAAGGTCGAACGTCGCGACGTCGACGAACTTGGCGCCGGCCAGATAGCACTGCTCGGCGATGGCGCGGGTGAGCGGCTCCTTTCCGGGCTCGGACCCGATCGACACGAGCTGACCCGGCTGGACGTTGGCGCCGAAGCGGACCATCAGTTCGGCCAGGGCTTGGATGTGGTCGGTGGTGCTCAAGCGCTCTCCGGGATCAGGATGCCCGGGTTGAGGATCCAGCCGGGATCGAGCTCCGCCTTGACCGCTCGCAGGGCACGGGCCGCGAGGTCTCCGATCTCCTGCAGGTACCAATCACGGTGGTCGATCCCCACGCCGTGATGATGGCTGATCGACCCGCCGGCCGCCAGGATCGAGTCATTGGCGGCCGCCTTGGCGCAGCGCCACTGGGCGATCGGGTCCTCGAGCGCCGCACAGCCGACAGTGAAGTACAGGGATGCTCCGGATGCGTACACGTGCGAGATGTGGCAGAGCACGATCGGCGGCGTCCCCTGGGCGGTGAGCGCCGCGCGCAGAGCCTCCGACACGGCGGCGTAGAGCCCGGGCAGGGAGGACCAGAACGTGACGGTCTCCAGCGTCTCAACCAGCGCGCCGGCGCTCAGCAGCGCGTCGCGGAGGTACGGGCCGCGGAAGCGATCGCGCTCCCAGGTCCGGCCGGCCTCCTCGTCTAGCTCCCCTTTGAACCCCGACAGCACGTTGGTGGCCCCCAACCGCGCCGCCTCGACCTCGGCCGCGGGCCCCTCGAAGCCGACGATGGCCAGGCAACGGCCGTCCGAGCCTTCGGCGAGCTCGGCGGGGCGGGCCAGGTTCAGCGCGGTCTCGGCCTCGTCGGAGAGCCGCACCACGGTCGGCCGCGGTCCGTCCTGGGCCAGATGCCTGAGCGCCCGGCCCCCGTCGGCAAACGAGGGAAATCGCCAGCCTTCGTAGACCCGGCGCTCCGGGACCGGGCGGACCTGTACCTTCAGGGCGGTGATCACGCCGAGCGCTCCCTCGGACCCCAGGATCAGCTGGCGGAGATCGGGGCCGGCAGCGCTCTTGGGAGCCCGCCCGAGGTCGAGCGTGCCGGTCGGGGTGGCCACCCGCAGGCCGAGCACGAGCTCGTCGAAGCGGCCGTAGCCGGCCGAGGCCTGCCCGCTGGAGCGGGCCGCCGCGAAGCCGCCCAGCGTGGCGTACTCGAACGACTGCGGGAAGTGCCCGATCGTGTAGCCGCGGGCCTGCAACAGCAGTTCGGCCTCCGGTCCACGAAGCCCGGGTTCGAGTACGGCCACCCGGGACTCCTCGTCGAGCTCGAGCAGCGCGTTCAGGCGCCGGAGGTCGAGCGCGAGCACCCCGGCGTAGTCCGCCACGACCGGGGACAGACCGCCGACGACCGAGGTGCCTCCGCCGAAGGGGACCACGGCCACGCGGTGCTCCGAGCAGACCCGCAGCAGCTCGAGGATCTCCTCGTGGCTGCCCGGGGCGAGCACCAGATCGGGCGCCTCGATCGCCTCCCCAGCCCGCAGTCGCAGCAGGTCCGGGGTCGACTTGCCGCCGCTGTGGCGGATCCTCGTCTCCGGGTCGACGGCGGCGTGCTCGGCGCCGATGACGGAGCTGAGGGCGTCGTGGATCTTGCCGGCGAGGCGGGAGGGTGCGAGCACGACCGACTCGAGCGGGGGCGGTACCGTCCCGGGCGCCCGGATCCCCAGGGCGGTGCCGAGCAGATCCAGCAGCGCCTGCGGCAGCTCGGGGACCTCCGCCGGATCGCCCCAGCCCCACCACGAGAGCTGGGGGTGCGGACGACTGGGGCGCGAGACGGCCATCGCAGGCAAGGTACCGGTACTCGTCCGCGCGGCCCGACGCACCGGCCGCGGACCCCCTGCCTACATCACGCCCGGGCGCGGCTCCCCTGCCAGTGCGGCACGCCCAAAATGATCAGGCGCATCTGCCGCTCGGCCGTGCGGGCGATCTCCGCCTCGGTCTCGGCCGATTGCACCGGGGTTTCCAGCAGCGACTCGATCGTGGCGATCATCGTGTTGACCAGCAGGCCGGCCAGCATCTGCAAGTCCTCGGTGGCCCACTCGGCGAGGATCGGGAACCGGGCCAGGTCGGTTGCCAGCTCGCTGATGAACAGACGGATCTCGGCGCGGATGGCGTGACGCAGAACGCCGTTGCCGGTCGAGCGGATCCGCGCGACGAACGCAAAGCGCTGGCGGTTCTCGCGGACGTATCCGATCAGGATCTCCACCGAGCGGTTGATGATCCGCTCGGGGGGCATCCGTGCCTCACGGGCGTGGCGGAGCATCCCGCGCAGCGCCCGGAACGAGTCCTCGATCAGGACCAGTCCGAGCTCGTCCATGCCGGCGAAGTACCGGTAGAACGCCGTCGGGACCACGCCCGCCGCGCGCGCCACGCTGCGCAGGCTGAGGGCGTCGAAGCTCTCACCCGCCTCCATCTGCAGCAGCGCCGCGTCGAGCAGGGCCTGACGGGTGTGCTGGCGACGCTCGGCCTGCGTGCGGCGCGCCCGGGGAGCGGGCCGCCCCGAGCCGGTATCGCTGGGAGTACGACTGTTCACGATTGCCGTGTGCACGTCCTCACACAACCCAGTTTAGACCTTGACTAGCCCGGAATCTTCGCAATACTCTCTTGGAGAACAGTTGTCCACTAACTGCTAACCCACCGGTGATCATGCCTGCCACGACAACCACCAGCCGACTGCTCCGATCCGGGTTCGTCGATCTCCTGGTCGGCCCGCACGGCATCGACCGGTATCTCGAACTGATCCGGCCGCAGATGACCGTCCGCGACGCCCGCGCCGAGGTGATCGGCGTTCACCGCCAGACCGATCGCAGCGTCACGCTCACGCTGCGCCCCAACCGGGTCTGGTCCGGCCATCTCGCCGGGCAATTCGTCCGAGTGGGGATCGAGATCGACGGCGTGCGGCGCACTCGCACCTATTCCCCCGCCTGCTCCGAGCGCGGCTCGCGCGATGAGCTCGAGCTGACGGTGACCGAGCATCCCGAGGGCCGGGTCTCCGGCCACCTGGTCTCCCGGGTGAGGCCGGGCACGATCGTGCACCTCGCGCCGGCTCAGGGTGATTTCGTGCTCCCCCAGCGGCGTCCCGAGCGCTTGGTGCTGATCAGCGGCGGCAGCGGCATCACTCCAGTGCTGTCGATGCTGCGCACGCTCTGCCATGAGGGACATGAGGGCGAGATCGCCTTCTTGCACTACGCGCGCACCGCGGCCGACTTCCTCTACCGGGCGGAGGTGGACGCGCTGGCCGCCACCCATCCCGGCCTACATGTGCAGTACGTAGCGACGCGGGAGGGTGGCGATCATGTCAGCGCCGAGGCGATCGTGGCGCTGCTGCCCGGCGCCGGACCTGACGGAGCCCACGCCGCGGTCTGCGGCCCCCCGGCGCTGATCGACGCCGTCGGCGAGATCTACGCCGGCGCGCCCGAGCGGCTGTTCACCGAAACCTTCACCCCACCGGTACTGACCGTCAGCGGCCAGGCCGGCACCGCCGGCGAAGCCGGTGGTGAGGGGACGATCCGGTTCCTGCGCAGCGATCGCGTCGCCGAGATCGGCGAGGGAACCCTGCTCGAGCAGGCCGAGTCCTCCGGGCTGACGCCCGAGTTCGGCTGCCGGATGGGCATCTGCCACACCTGCACCTGCCGCAAGAGCGCCGGGACGGTCCGCAACCTCCTGACCGGCGAGATCTCCGACGAGGAGGACGAGGACATCCAGCTCTGCATCTCGGTTCCCGCCGGCGACGTCGCTCTCGAAATCTGAAACCAGAGGAGAAACGAAATGCCCACCACCCATCCCGAGCTGACCGAAGCGCAGATCGAAGCGCTCGGAAACGAGCTCGACGAACTGCGCAACCGGGTCCGCGCCGATCTCGGCGAGCGCGATGCCGAGTACATCCGCCGGATGATCGCGGCCCAGCGCGGGCTCGAGGTGACCGGCCGGGCGCTGCTATTCGCCGGCTTCCTGCCGCCGGCCTGGCTCGGCGGGGTCACGGCCCTGTCGCTGTCCAAGATTCTCGACAACATGGAGATCGGCCACAACGTGATGCACGGCCAGTACGACTGGATGAAGGACCCGGCGCTCGACTCCAAGCGCTTCGAGTGGGACACCGCCTGCCCGGGCGACCAGTGGCGTCACTCCCACAACTACATGCACCACACGCATACCAACGTGCTGGGCAAGGATCGCGACATCGGCTACGGCATCCTGCGGATGTCCGAGGACCAGGAGTGGCGCCCGCGCGACCTCGGCAACCCCGTCTATGCGACGTTGCTGGCGCTGCTGTTCCAGTGGGGCGTGGCCGTGCACGACCTCGAGGTCGAGCGGATCGAGGCGGGCGAGATCAGCCTCGGCGACAAGAAGGACATCCTGCAGGCGATCTGGCAGAAGGGCCGGCGCCAGGTGCTCAAGGACTACGTCGCCTTCCCACTGCTCGCCGGGCCGGTGGCGCCGTTCGTGTTCACCGGCAACCTGACCTCCAACCTGGTCCGCAACGTGTGGTCCTACATGATCATCTTCTGCGGCCACTTCCCCGAGGGCACCCATGAGTTCTCCGAGGAGGAGGTCGAGAACGAGACCCGCGGCGGCTGGTACGTGCGCCAGATGCTGGGCTCGGCCAACCTGACCGGCAGCCGGCTGTTCCACATCCTCAGCGGGAACCTCAGTCACCAGATCGAGCATCACGTGTTCCCCGACATCCCCGCGCATCGCTACGGCGAGATCGCCGTCGAGGTCCGGGAGATCTGTGGCCGCTACGGGATCCCCTACAACACCGGACCCCTGCACAAGCAATTCGGCTCGGTGGTCAAGAAGATCGTCCGGCTGGCCCTGCCCGGTAGCGGATCCGGAGATTCGGCTCGCGCTCCGGAGGCCGCCGTCGTCCCGGCCGGCGAGACGACCGTCGGGACGAAGCCCAGCCGCCGTCCGGCGCGGGCACCCGAGGTCGCGGTCACCGTTTAAGGCAAGGAAAGCGGCGAGTTCCGGTGATTCTGGCCGGAAATCGCCACCGCCCCCGGGAGCCTCGGCGGCGCCAGACGGTAGGTGGCCGGGGTCGCCGACAGCCGGATCGGATTGCGGGTCAGCGCGACCTCGGCTCCGTCGGCATCGGAGATCCGGACGATCGGCTCGAGTCCCAGCGACTCGGCCAGCTGGAAGGCCGCCCCGATGTCGTTGACCTGGCCGGCGGGGATTCGCGCCTGGGTCAGCGCGCTCGCCCAGTCCGCGGCGGATTGCCGGGAGAGGCCGGCTTCGAGCGCCTCGACCAGCGCGATGCGATTGGCCAGCCGGACGGAATTGGTGGCAAAGCGCGGATCCTGGGCCAGCCCGGGCGCGCCGACGGCGGCGCACAGAGCGGCGAACTGCCGATCGTTGCCGACCGCGATCACCAGCTCGCCGTCGGCGCAGCGCAGGAGCTCGTAGGGCGCGACGCTGGGGTGCTGGTTTCCCATCCGCGTGGGCACGACGCCGCCGGCGGTGTAGGCCGCGGCCTGATTGACCAATCCGGCCAGCAGCGAGGTGAGCAGGTCGACCTCGACCCGCTGGCCCTCGCCGCCGGCACCGCGGTGCAGCAGGGCGGTGAGGATGCCCACGGTGGCGAACAGGCCGGCCAGCACATCGACCAGAGCCACCCCGACCTTTTGCGGCGGGCCGTCGGCCGGCCCGGTGATGCTCATCAGGCCGCCCAGCGCCTGCACCAGCAGGTCGTAGCCGGGCAGCTGGGGCGCGTCCGGGCCGAACCCGGTGATCGAGCAGTAGACCAGCCCCGGGTTGTCCTGACGCAGCGACTCGTAGCCCAGTCCCAGCCCGTCCATCAGACCCGGGCGGAAGTTCTCCACGATCACGTCGGCCTCGGCGGAGAGCGCTCGCGCCTGCTCGAGGCCCGCCGGAGTAGCCAGGTCGATCGCCCGGCTCTGCTTGTTGCGGTTGATCGATTCGAAGTAGGTGGCGTGACCGCGCGCGTCGAAGGGCGGCCCCCAGTTGCGGGTGTCGTCGCCGGAGCCCGGGCGCTCGATCTTGATCACCTCGGCGCCGAGGTCGCCGAGCAGCATCGTGGCGAACGGTCCCGCCAGCACCCGGGAGAAATCCACGATCTTGAGCTTGCCGAGAGCGGCGGTCATCTGCTTCTGTTGTACTCCTTCTTCGAAACTCTAGGGTCAAGGAGCCGTACTCCAGATGACTGCCGTCGCCACCACCCCTCCCGCGATTCGCCCCGAGGACTTCCTGGGCATCGATCGCATGCTCTCCGACGAGGAGCGCGACATCCGTGACACGGTCCGCGCGTTCGTCCGCGATCGCGTCGTCCCGGACGTCGGCGAATGGTTCGAGGAGGGGCGAATCCCGCGCGAGCTGGCGACGGAGCTGGGCAAGCTCAACGTCCTGGGGATGCATCTGGAGGGCTACGGGTGCGCCGGCGCCAGCGCCACCGCCTACGGATTGGCCTGCCTGGAGCTGGAGGCCGGAGACAGCGGGGTCCGCAGCCTCGTCTCGGTCCAGGGTTCCCTGGCCATGTTCGCGATCCACCGCTGGGGCGCGGAGGAGCAGAAGCAACGGTGGCTGCCGGCGATGGCCGCCGGTGAGGCGATCGGCTGCTTCGGCCTGACCGAGCCGGACTCGGGCTCGGATCCCGGATCGATGCGCACGCACGCGCGTCGCGACGGCGAGGACTGGATCCTCCACGGCTCGAAGATGTGGATCACCAACGGCGGGATCGCCGACGTGGCCGTGGTCTGGGCCCGCACCGACGACGGCGTCCGGGGGTTC
>JALYXK010000259.1 GCA_030947145.1 Actinomycetota bacterium | reverse complement strand
GACCGAATCCACTGGCAGTTCGGCGATCCAATCGGCACCGCCGAGGTCTGGGTCAGCGAGCGCATCGCCTGGCAGATAGAGCGCCATTTCGGCCGCTACGGGGCCTTCGCCCCGGCGGGGACGACGGCGATCGCCTATTCGTCACCGCCTACGCCAACGCGCGCCAGCTGATCGCCTGGGTGCTCGGCCTGGGCGAGCACGCCCGCATCCTCGGGCCCCCCGAGCTCCTCTCCGAGCTGCGCGAGCGCGTGCAGCTGCTGGTGCAGCGCCACAGCGGCGACCCGGACACACCGGGCGAGCTCGCCGCGAACGCCGGTCCCGATACCGGGCCAACCCGCAGCGAGTTGCCCGACGCCGAGACCAACGGCCACCTGCCCGACGCGGCGATCCGCCCGGAGCGCTTTGCCCGGCTGGTCACGCTGGCCAGCATCCTGATCGAGGCGGGCCGCGCCAACCGGCGGCTGGGCGCGCGCGATCTGGGTAAGAGCCTGAAGATCTCCGAGCAGGAGCTGCGCGAGGACATCTCCGTGCTCAACGTCGTCAACTTCGGCGCCGGCACCTACGTCCTCTACGCCGAGATCCTCGCCGATGGGATGATCGAGGTCGATCCCGAACCCTACGGGGACTCGTTCGCCCGGCCCGCGCGGCTGCTGCCGGTCGAGGCCAAGGCGCTGGTCGCCGCGATCGATCTGATCGGCGAGCACATTCCCGAGGGCTCGCTCGCCTCGGTGCGGCAGAAGGTGATCGGTGCGCTGGGCGAGGATCCTGCCCACGAGGGCCTGCAGGTCGCCTCGCCCGGCGGCGACGACGCCGAGATCGCCGCCGTCGTCTCGCGGGCGATCTCGACTCAGCACATGCTGGCCTTCGAGTACTACAAGGAGAACGAGGACGAGTTCACCAGCCGTCTGGTCGAGCCCTACGCGCTGATCAACGGTCGCGAGGGCTGGTACGTGGCCAGCTTCGACCCCACGCGCGACAGCGTGCGGCACTTCCGCCTGGACCGGATCAAGTCCGCCAACGTCACCGCCGATCGCTTCGAGCCGCGGCCCGATGTCGATCCCGCCGCCGACGTCGACGGCTGGCCGCGGACCGGCGAGGTCCCGGCCTCCCGCCGCGCTCAGGTCTGGATCACCCCCGAGCGGGCCCGCTGGGCGCGCGAGGAGCGCACCGTGGTGGCCGAGCTCGCGGACCGCTCGGTGATCGTCGAGCTCGGATTCGCCGGGGTCGACTGGCTCGTCCGGGAGGTCCTGAAGGAAGCCGGTGACGCGGTCGTGCTCGAACCCGAGGACGCCCGCGGCGCGGTCCGCCTCGCCGCCGATGCGATCCGCACCGGCGCCGGTGTGCTCACCCGGTGAGCCGCCGCGACCAGATCACCATGAGCCCGGAGGAGATCCGGGCGTTCCTGGACGAGCAGCGGGTGGTGATCTGCGCCACCAACGGGCACAACGGATGGCCGCACCTGATGCCGCTGTGGTTCGTCACCCGAGATGAGGAGATCTGGGCCTGGACGTACGGTAAGTCGCAGAAGGTGCGCAACCTCGAGCGGGATTCGCGCGCCACCCTCCAGGTCGAGGACGGCGAGCAGTACGACCAGCTGCGCGGTCTGATGATCGAGGCCCAGACCGTCGTGCACCGCGACACCGAGCTGGTGCTGGATTTCGGCCTCGAGTTGTTCGCGCGCTACAACGGCGGCGGGCAGGGCGCGGAGTTCAGGGACGCGATCCGCGCCCAGGCGGCCAAGCGAGTCGCGCTGCAGTTCAAGACCGAGCGCATCGCCAGCTTCGACCACAGGAAGCTGGCCGGCGTTTATTGAGCCGTCGGGCGGCTGACCCGCCGCGACGGCTAGGCTGCCCGCGATGGAGAACCTCAAAGGCCTGATCCTCAGCGGCGGCAAGGGCACGCGGCTGCGCCCGATCACCCACACGAGCGCCAAGCAGCTCGTGCCGGTGGCCAACAAGCCCGTCCTCTTCTACGGCATTGCCGCGATGGCGGACGCCGGAATCGAGGAGGTCGGGATCATCATCGCCCCGGAGACCGG
>JALYXK010000246.1 GCA_030947145.1 Actinomycetota bacterium | reverse complement strand
CCACCACCGACAAGCCCACGATTCACTCGGTCGCCTAGCGCCCCGAGTCGCTTGCCCGGTTCCGCCTCCGTCTACCTGCACGGCCACCCAGATGCCTCTGCCCAACGCCATTCGCCCGATCGCCCTCGCGCCGGTCGGTCATGACGAGCAACTCAGCGTCGTCAGCCACCTCGACGAGCTCCGCACACGGATCATCGTGTCGTTGCTCGTCGTGGGGGTGGCGTTCGGGCTGTGCTTCTGGCAGAACCACCGGCTGCTGAACCTGATCAACACGCCGCTCGCGCACCAGACCCAGAAGCAGGTGCACGATGGGCACGGTCCCCTGGGCGCGACCTATCAGGTTCAGCGCAGCGCCCGCGACGTGGCGGTGCAGCTGCGGACCGTCGCGGGCGTGCTCAACACGCCCAACCAAAAGCCGACCGTACGCAATGCCCTGACCAATGCGCAGACCAGCCTCGCCCAAGATGTCAAGCGCCTGTCGGCGCCGCCGCAGGGCGACAAACCGATCACGCTCGGTATCGGCGAGCCGTTCACCACCACCCTGACGGTGACCCTGATCTTCGCCCTGATCTTGTCGCTGCCGTTGCTGCTGGCGCAGGCCTACGCGTTTCTGATGCCGGCCTTCGGGCCGGAGCAGCGTCGGCGGATGCGCCCGCTCACGTTCGCGATTCCGGTGCTGTTCGCGATGGGGGTCGCCTTCGGCTACTTCCTGGTGCTGCCGGCCGCGGTTCGCTTCTTCCAGAATTTCAACAGCGCCCAGTTCAACGTGCTCGTCCAGGCCAGCCAGTACTACAAGTTCGCCGCCACGACGCTGCTGGCCATGGGACTGCTGTTCCAGATCCCGATCGTGATCCTGGCTGTCACTCGCGGGGGCCTGATCACCCCAGGCCAGCTGCGCAAGCATCGTCGCTACGCCATCGCCGCCTGCGCCGCGGTCGCGGCGTTGCTCCCCGGCGATGCCATCACCATGCTGCTCGAGACCGTCCCGCTGTACCTGCTCTTCGAGTTCAGCGTGCTGCTGGCCACGATCTTCGACCGCCGTGCGGCCAAGCGCAACCCCGGCCTCGGGGATGACTCCGGCCCGCGCGATGAGTC
This sequence comes from Actinomycetota bacterium, assembly GCA_030947145.1. Taxonomy (GTDB): domain Bacteria; phylum Actinomycetota; class Thermoleophilia; order Solirubrobacterales; family Solirubrobacteraceae; genus Palsa-465. Next base: position 3,184 of record JALYXK010000246.1, on the reverse strand, counting down.
CGGCGTGGTCGGCCAGAGCGCTTAGGATTCCCACCCAATGACCGCCAGCGGCATCTACACCGGCTCGGTCCGGCATCGCCGCGCCTCACCGTCCCGCGAGTTCCGCCACCGCCTGGCGCTGGCCTACATCGATCTGGCCGAGCTGCCGGGCCTGCTCGGCGGTCGGCTGACGGCGCGCCGTCCCGGCATCCTGCGCTTTCGTCGCCAGGACTACCTGGGGGACGCCTCGATGCCGCTGGACCGCGCGGTGCGCGACTTCGTCCAGGCCCAGACGGGAGCCCGGCCCCCGGGGCCGGTCCGAGTGCTCACCCAGCTGCGCTCTTTCGGGCACTGCTTCAACCCGGTCAGCTTCTACTACTGCTTCGACGCCGCCGGCGAGCACTTGGATGCCGTGGTGGCCGAGGTGACGAGCACCCCGTGGGGCGAGCGGCATGCCTACGTCGTCAGCGCGGGGGCGCGGCCCTCCCGGGTGGTGTCCGGGGAATTCGACAAGGAGCTCCACGTCTCGCCGTTCATGGGCATGGATCACCGCTACACCTGCCGCGCCGCGACCCCGGCGCAGACGCTGTCGGTCCATATCGAGAGCCATCGCGCGGGGGCGGCGGCGTTCGATGCCACGCTGTCGCTGCGCCGGAGCGAGCTCACCGCCGGCTCGGTCAGGCGGATGAGCCTGCGCTACCCCGCGGCGACGCTTCGCGTCGTCGCCCTCATCTACCTGGAGGCGCTCGGCCTGCGCCTGGCCGGCGTCCGGCCCTTCCGCCGTCCCCAGCCGGGTGGCGCATGATCATCGCCTGCTCCCGGCTGCTGGTCTCGCTCCTGTTCCGCGGAATCAGGGTCGGCAGCCTGACCATCGTCGAGGGGGGCCGCCGCCGGACCTACGGCCGCGGCGCCCCGACCGCCACCGTGCACGTGCGCTCGACCCGGTTCTGGCCGATGCTGCTGCGCGGGAGCATCGGCCTGGCCGACGCCTACGCCGACGGCCTCTGGGACTCGCCGGATCTGGTCGCGGTGATCCGAGTAGCGGCCCGCAACGCGGTGCGCATCGATCGCACCCGGGCATGGTTCGCCCCGGTGCGCTGGCCGCTTCAGCGCTTGCGCGCGGTGTTGACGCGCAACACGCGCGCCCGCAGCCGCCGCGGGATCGCCGCCCACTACGACCTCGGCAACGAGTTGTTCTCGCGGATGCTCGACCCGACGATGAGCTATTCGTGCGCGATCTTCGAGACCCCGGCGACGACGCTCGAGGAGGCATCGGTGGCTAAGCTGGAGCTCGTCTGCTCCAAGCTCGACCTCGGCCCGGACGACCATCTCCTGGAGATCGGCACCGGCTGGGGCGGCCTCGCCGTCTACGCCGCCGCGACCCGCGGCTGTCGCGTCACCACCACCACGATCTCCCGAGAGCAGCACGAATACGCCGTCCGGCGAGTGCGCCGGGCCGGGCTGGAGGACCAGGTGACCGTGCTCCTGCGGGACTACCGCGACCTCCGCGGGCGCTACGACAAGCTCGTCTCGATCGAGATGATCGAGGCCGTGGGCTGGCAGCACATGGGCACCTTCTTCGGCAAGTGCTCGAGCCTGCTCGAGTCCGATGGCTGCATGCTGCTGCAGGCGATCACGATCGATGACCGCGCCTACGAGGTCGAGAAGGCCTCCAAGAGCTTCATCAACACGCACATCTTCCCCGGCGGTTGCCTGCCCTCGATGGAGGTGATCGGTCGCAGCCTGGCCCGGCGCACCGACATGCAGACCGTCCACCTCGAGGACATCACCTCTCACTACGTCGAGACCCTGAAGGTTTGGCGGGAGAACTTCAACGCCGCCGTCGCCGACCTGGAGGCCCTGGGCTATGACGAGCGCTTCCAGCGGCTCTGGGCGCTGTACCTCGCCTATTGCGAGGCTGGCTTTGCCGAGCGGCGGATCTGCGACGTGCAGCTCGTGCTGGCCAAGCCGCGCTACCGGCTGGCGGCCAGGAGCCTCGCCCGGCGTCGCGCCGCCTCGACCGCCGCGGTCAACGTATCGATGTCGTAGGCGCCCTGGTGCCGGCGCCGGTTGATGAAGAACGTCGGCGTCCCGGACACCCCACTGGCGTCGGCCGTGGCCACGTCCTCGGCGATCCGCGCCGTGTGCTCGTGGCGTCGAATCTCGTCCCAGAAGCGTGGTTCGTCGAGCGCCAGCTGGCCGGCGAACCGGCGTAGGTCCGCCACCGTGAAGACGTCGGGGTGGTCCAGGAACAGGTCATACGCCTCCCAGAACCGGCCCTGCGAGGCGGCGGCCTCGGCGGCCTCGGCGGCGAGCTGGGCGGTGGTATGAACGTCGCTCAGGGGCAGATGGCGCCAGACGTAGCGGAGCTCATCGCCAAAGGAGGACAGCAGCTCGCGGATCACCGGCTCGGCCTGCCCGCAGTAGGGGCACTCGAAGTCCCCGTATTCCAGCAGGGTGACCGGCGCGTCGTAGGGACCCCGAATGTGGTCGCGCTCCGAATCGACGTCGTCGAACAGATCGAGGATGTCCTCGGCCGTGCCGGCGATCTGGCGGGCGCGGACGTTCGTCGGCAGCCGGCGGGTCAGACGCAGCACGACGAACCCCAGCAGCGGCGCGGCGATCGCGGAGGCGAGCACGCCGAGCTTGGCCTCGTTCAGGCGCTCGCCCGAGAACGCCAGGCTGGAGATCAGCAGGGAGACGGTGAATCCGATTCCGGCCACCGCGCCGGCGCTGGCCAGCAGCGGCCAGCTGACCGGCGGGCGCGGGCCGTGCAGGCGCGGACGCGAGGCCGCCCAGGAGGCGCCGAGGATGCCCAGCGGCTTGCCGACCACATAGGCGACGAGGATCCCGATCGTGATCGGCGAGCTCACGGCGTGCCGGAGCAGGCCGCCGGTGATGTGGATGCCCGCGTTGGCCAGCGCGAACGTGGGGACGACCACGAAGCCCGTCCACGGGTGCAGGCTGTACTGGAGGCGCTCGTTGGGCGAGATCGCCGACAGCACCCCCTGCTGCGCTGATCGGGCCAGCTCCGGGGTGGGCTGCTCGCGGAAGGATCGGGTCAGGGCCGTGGCCCGTTCGAGGTCCTCGCGGGACGGCGGATAGGCGCTGGTCACCAGGCCCACGGCCAGGCCGACGATCACCGGGTCGATCCCCGACTTGAACATCGCCACCCACAGCGCCACGCCGATCACCACCGACACCT
>JALYXK010000235.1 GCA_030947145.1 Actinomycetota bacterium | reverse complement strand
GATGAACTCGACACACACCTCACGCCCCGAGTCATAGATCGCCTCCGCCTCCACACGGTCCATAGCCGCAAGATTCGCTGCACCAAGCAGGAATCCCTGCCCCGGGCCCCGACGACTGAACGGTTACGAGTTCTGTGTTGGTGGTGAACCGCTGCTGAGGGGCTTCTAACCGCCTTCGAGCGGGGTCGACTGTGGCGCGACTGTGGCGCGACTGTGGCGCAGCCAGAGTCGCTGTTCGCGACGCCCGCCACGTACCCTCTTGCCAATGGCCTCCTCCGATCATGACCGCGGGATTCCGCTCGGACTCGTCGAATGGTTCGCGGTGGAAGTCGATCAAGGTGATGCGCCTGAACTTCATTTGGTCGGCCTTCAAGACGGAGATCTGACCCGCTGCTTTGACGTCATCCAGAGCCACCGGCCCCGTTGGTCTGACCGAACGTTCTACATCGACTCGGAACGCGTCGACGTCACGGTCGCCCAACGCCCGGACGTTGCCGAATTGGTCGCGGCGGGTCATGCCAGCCACGCCTGTATTGGCGCTGACGGGCTCACGGTCGAAGGCGCTGTTCTCCCGCTTGTCGAGATGTTCCTGTTTCGGGATTCAGTCCAATTCTTCTGGTGGCCGGGTGGCGAGTGGACGGCCAAGCGCGTCGCCGCCTTCTTCGCGTTGCTCGCTGAACTCTTAGCAACCGCTCCTGGGTCTGCGCTCCGCCCGGATCCGCGGTACCCCATGTCCGCTAGGGAGTCGTTGGGCAAGTCCATCAGCGACGTCCTGGGGGCAGCTGGCTCCGTGGACTTCGGCTAGCTGATGACCCGGAGGGCGCAGCGGGCCTGGCCAGCTACATGGCGGCACCGTCGTTCGAGTCACGGTTCGCCGTCGTCATCCGGAAGCTCGACCGTCTTGAGGGCCTCGCCGTTTGGCCCGTAGATCACCGCTCGGCGTGGTTCACCCGTCGGAGGCCGTCGGAGCCTACGCATGATGCGTCGTAGTAGCTGCGTGATCTCGAAGAGCCCCTTGGCTGTGGCTCCGGCTTCCCCTACGTGGATGAGGATGTCGGGAGAGAAGGGAAGTACAGCGCGCTGCTCCCAGAGGTCGATCTCGGCCTCGAAGCCTGCCTCCTGAAGCGCGGCCACAAGCTCGTCGTACTGGGCCCGATGCATGCCGAGGTCGCGGGCCCCGGCGGGTTCGATTCTGATGCTCGTCATGGTCTTGGTTCTGGGTTCCGAGCCAACGATGGCCGCGCGGTTTCAGCTCGCGAGCGAGTCGCGTATCCGCTCTGTGAGGTGATCGAGATCCCAGACAGCGGTTCTCTCGAGAGAGTCGGCGCCGTCGTCGTCGGTGGCCGGACGCATCTCCCCGCGGTGGTAGATGCGTAACGCGCCGGTGATCGGATCGACAACCTTGCGCGGTGGCGGCCAGGGATCCTCACTGACCGCGAACGCGTCCTGTCCGACGATCGGACACATGGCGCTGCCGGGGACATCGTCGTAGATGCCGACCACGAACCGGTACTCGCGTTCGCCAATCGGCGGTGATTTGGGACGATCCGTGACGGTGCGGTAGATAGCGATCGACGCATCCTTGAAGATGCGGCCGTAGGCGTAGCGCCCGTCGGGCAGCGAGATCTGACATACCGCGCCGAGTGATGGTTTTGCCACAACCCCATTTTCGCGGACCGCGGATCCAAGTAGCTGTAGGTCACCCGGGCGCGTGTCCACGATCGCCAAACACCTACATCAGGCCCGCTTCGCTGACCGCTTCAATCGCTTCCGCTGTGGTTGGGGCGGACTCAGGGTGCATGTCGGCCTTCATGCGCTACGTCAGTGACGTCGATGGTCATTCAGGTGTTGGCTCCGTGGAGCTCGCTTCGTGCCACGCGGCCGCAACCGCGGCCACCGCCCGCGCGTATTCCGATCGTTCGAAGACGAATGGTCCGAACCCGCTGTAGTCGCGATCAGGTCGGTGCGGCTGCAAGAACCCCTGCCATGTCACCGTCTCGCCAGCGACAACGAGCTCGGCCGTCAACGGCCAGCAACCCCACTCGCCGCAATCGCCACAGCCAAGAAGAACGATCCTGCCCTCCCCGGCGGCCGCGGTACCTGCGAGGTAATGATCGAGGGCGGGGCCGAATCGGAAGAAGGCAGGGATCAGGCCACCGTACGAGCGCTCGCGAGTCTCCATCCCGGCCTCGCGTTCAAACGAATGGATCCGGTCTGTCAGATTCACGCCGTCGACTACAGGAACGAACTCGAGCTGGCCAAGGTCGTCGACGCGCCGCTCGATGTCGAAGGTGATCGCGTTGGCCATAACGAGAATCTACGCCCTGCCGATCGTGCCTGAGCAGGGCTAAACGTGACCGGCTTCGGCCGGCAGCCCTCTACCTCGCGGCGACGAGAAGCTCAGCGTCGTCGGTGCTAACAATGCCGACAACGTTCTCTTGCTGAGCCCGCTTCGTGACATTGCTTGCTGCGGCACCCGCGGGACGCACATCGATCGTGAACTCGATACCGAGTTGGGCGGAGATCCGCATGAGCGTCTCCATGCTCGGATTGACCTCGCCCAGCTCCAGGCGGGCGACCTGGGGCTGCTTCATGCTGAGGTGGCCGGCGAGCTCGCGCTGTGAGAGATCGTGCTCCGCGCGGTACCGGACAACCGCAACCGCCACCGCGCGCGCCAGCGCAGTCCGCTCCCACTGAGCCCAGAACTCCGGGTCGGCGCGGAGCTGAGCGGCGATCAGCTCGTCGGTGGTCTGGATATCGCGCAGCTTCACGGTGGGTCAGGATAACACTACTGTTATCGAGGATCCAGGCCACCTCCAAGAATCAGGGGCACTGGCCGTAACATTGAGGGTACGCTCCCCGTACCATCTGTGTTACGCTCTTCGGCGATGACGAAGACGAAGATCCCTCCTCCGAGCTTCCACGATCGGCTCCTTGCTGACCGGATGGAGGATCCCGAGTTTCGGGCCGAGTTCGAGCGGGCGAGTCGTGAGATCAGGGCGATCGACGCAATCGTGAATGAGCTCGATTCGCTGCGGACCACGCATGGCATGACGAAGGCCGAGCTCGCGCGGGAGATCGGGAAGAACCCGGCGAGCGTCCGTCGTCTGCTTACGGCGCAGTCGAACCCTGAGCTGCGCACCGTCGTTGCCATGGCCGACGCACTCGATGCCGACGTTGTGATCGTTCCTCGGTCGCGACGCGGCAAGCACGACAAGCGCACGCCGGCCGCCGCCTGAGGCGCAGCTCGCGCCGAGACGCTGACTATCGTCGCGTCGATGCAGTGGGGCATCGCCTACTACCAGGCGCCGGACGGCTCCATCCCCGCCAGCGACTTCCTTGCCTCGTGCCCGACGAAGGTCGCCGCCAACAACTTCGCCGTGCTCGAGGCTGTCGGGAGCGCGCCACCTCCGGCGTTCAGCGGCGGTGGGAAGTGGGAGGCGATGCACGGGACGATGGCCGGCTACTACGAGATCCGTGGAACCGGTCCAGGCCGGCTGCACTACCGGCTCTTCTGCCGCCTAGAGAACGGCACCATCAAAGAGCTCAAGGCCCTGGGATTCGACCGGCCACAGATCGTCGTCATCAACGGCATGGTCAAGAAGAACGCTTCCCTCTTCACCGATCGGGAATACAAGAGGCACGTCCGGGATCTTGGTGACGACTACCTCAGCCGCACACCACGTCCAGTGGCCCAGTAGACACGTTCCCGCCCTGGCCAGCGGCAATTACCGCCTCCGCCCCCGCCGCCGCCCCATTCAATGCGAAGTGCGCTCGACTACCCGAACCTCACCCTCGTGGTTTCGATGTGGGGGGGTACGCGTTCAGTTCCCCAGTCGTTTTGCAGGGGATTCGCTAGTCGGAGCGTAGTTATGTAGCGTGGAGCTGCACCGTGATGAGGTCGCCAGGGTTGCGCGTGCGGGCGGCGAGGCAGCCGAGTTGTTGGTGTTGAGCCTGTTCGATCGGATCGCTGAGCAGGACGCGCGGATCGAGAAGCTAGAGCGCAGGTTGGGGCAGAACTCTCAGAACAGCAGCCTGCCGCCGTCATCGGACCGTCCCGACCGGGACGCTCAGAGGCAGGGCGAGAAGGATCGCAAGCCGCGGAAGCGCTCGGGCAAGAAGCAGGGCGGCCAGCAGGGCCACAAGGGTTCTGGGCGTGAGCTTGACCCCGACCCTGATGAGACGGTCGAGCACCGCCCTGATGCGTGCCGGAAGTGCGGGCGGGAGCTGACGGGTGGTGAGCGGACGGTCGGTAAGCCGGCGCGTCATCAGGTGATCGAGCTGCCCGACACGTGCGTGGTCACGACCGAGCATCGCCTGCTGCGGGTCGTCTGCCCCGGTTGCGGGACGCACACTCGTGCCGAGCTGCCGGCCGACGTCGAGCAGGGCGCGTTCGGGCCGAGGTTGCGCGCGAGCGTCGTGACACTCGCCGTGATGCTGATGAGCCGCCGGACAACGGTCGCGCTGCTCAGGGACATGTTCGGCGCCAGGGTCAGCGTCGGATCTGTCGATAACATCCTCAAGCAGGCCGGGGAACTGCTCGCGTCCCCGTGGCAAGCGATCCAACGCGCCGCGCAATCCGCGGAGGTGCTGCACGCCGATGAAACCTCGTGGCGACGGGCGGGGCAGCGGATCTGGCTGTGGGCCGCGCTGTCAGCGACCGCCTGCTGCTTTCGGATCGATCACACCCGCGCCCGGTCGGCGGCCAAGACGCTGCTCGGCGAGTTCGACGGCATGTTGATCTCCGACCGCTACGCCGTCTACGACTTCATCGACCCCTCCAGCCGGCAAGCGTGCCTGTCGCACCTCGCCAGAACGTTCCAGGCGTTCGCCGAGCGCGACGGGCCCGCCGCACGACACGGCCACACGATCCGAACCCTGATCGACGAGATCATCCGCGCCGACACCCAAGCCCGGCACGCCGGAGAGCAGATCTCCTGGGCAGAAGGGGAGCTCAACCAGATCCACGACCGGCTGATGGACGCCGTCGAGGCCGGCGAGCGATCCCACACCCCCGATCTCTCCCGACTGTGCGGGACCGTGCTCGATATCTGGCCGACCCTGTGGAACTTCACCGAGCACCCCGACGCGGAGGCAACCAACAACCGCTGCGAGCGCGCGATCAGACACGCAGTCCTGTGGCGCAAAACGAGCCTCGGCACGCAGTCCGAAGCGGGCGACCGGTTCGTCGAGCGGATCCTCTCGATCCGCGAGACCTGCCGCCTGAACGACCGATCGATCCACGACTACCTGATCGAAGTCCACCACGCCCGACTCACCGGCAGCGAGATCCCCAACCCGCTCACCGCAGATCAGATCGCCGCCTGATCACCCACCCAACTGAACGGGTACGTGGGGGGCGGGTAGTCGAGCGCTCCTGAGCGCCAGATCTTCAATGGCGGCGGGGACGGACGTGGTCCCAGCTACAGAACCCGACTCCGTAGTTCGCTCTGTAGTTCAGTCCGTAGCTCGAGCCACTGGTCGGCGCTCGATCGCGTCGGCAGTACCGCCTGTTCAGGCCGCCTCGAGAAGGGCACTCCCGATCAGCTGAAGCCCCTCGGCTTCGACCGGCCTCAGATCGTCGTCATCAACGGCATGGTCAAGAAGAACGCCGAGTTGTTCACCGACGCCGAATACAAGAAGAACCGTCCGAGCCCTCGGCGACGACTACCTCAGCCGCACCCCACGACCGGTCGCCGCCTAGCTCCCCTGGCCGCCAATCGGTGCCCTGCTCGCCATCGAACAGCTGCCCCCCGTCCATCGCCCGCGCTGCCTCCCGCCCCGCTGCCCTGATCCAAGCAACAAAGCGCCAGACTACCCGGACCCCACCCATCTCAGTTCATACGTGGGGGGCGGGTAGTCTGGCGCACCGGAGCGCAAGATCCCCAACGGCGGCGGGGCGGAGGCGGCGTCAGGTGTGTAATCCGATTACACACTTCCTTACACACTTCCCTACACACCCGAGGGGTCAGCCGCGCCGCCCCTGACCTCGAGTCCAGAAGCCCGGAGAGGGGGGTTCTCAAGGGTGTTCGCCAGGTCGCGCATTGCGCCCGACAGGTCCTCCAGCGCCCCGGCCACGGCGCTCGCGGACGATCCCTCCATCGCCCCGCCAAGCCGGACGACGATCCGGTCGAAGCGGTCCCAGGCGTCCTTCGGGCCTGGCCGATTGCCGCCGGGTCGCAGCTCGTAGGAGAGCGTCATCCCCGCTGCCCCGGCGATCGGCCTCCACTCGAACCCCGGCTCGTCGATGCAGTCCTTGATCGTGATCAACCGCGCCGACGCGGCCTCGGCGATGTGACGGATTCGGCTCGCAAAGCGCGCGTCCGGCGGAGCCATCCGGCTCTGCTCCAGCGCGATCTCCCACTCGTAGGCGGCCACCGAAACGTCAGTCGCCAATCGCTCCCGCCGCCGCTCAACCCATGCCTCGTACGCGAGGTCATCCGACTCCGGTGGTGGCGTCGCATCGGATTGCCAGCCATCCTCCAAGGCGGTCACGGGCGGCGGGGGGACGGAGGGCGCATCGCCGACCTCCAGCATCCGGGTCAGCTCGGACCGGCGCACTAGCCACTTCCGCTGCCCGGCGCGCGTCGCCTTCAGTTGCCCCTTCGTGATCCACGACCGCACCGTCACCGGTCGCATCCGCATCGCCTCGGCGAACTCGGCGACGGTCATCCAGGGATCGTCAGGCGAGCCGGTCACCGCGTCAGGTACCCGCTCAGCCACGAGACATCAGAGGACAGGGGAGGTCAGCAGGGGCCAATTTCCCCAATATTAGCGCTATCGGAGCGATCAGCGCTAATGTTTCTCGCCATGAGCGCCTCGCCAACGAATGTCCCCCGGGTCGCGTTGAGCCGCCAGGAAGCTGCGCTCTCGCTCGGGATGTCGCTGGACTCGTTCGAGCGGCACGTCCAGCCCGAGCTGCGGCTGATCCGGCGGGGCAAGCTCCGCCTAGTCCCGGTCGCCGAACTGGAGCGTTGGGCGAACGAGAGCGCCGAGTCGGTGTTCAGACGTCCGCGCCGGGCCTAGCATCAGCGGTCCTCATGGCTACCGGGATCCGCGTCCGTCACTCTCGCAACTGCGCCTCCCGCGAGGGCGGCCGCTGCACCTGCAAGCCGACCTACCAGGCCCAGGCGTACGACACGCGAACAGGGCGGCAGGTGTGGCGGAC
>JALYXK010000158.1 GCA_030947145.1 Actinomycetota bacterium | reverse complement strand
GGCAGTCGCCGATCTGCGAGCGGGAGGCTGGACTCATGGCCAATTTACTTGCGGACTTCAAGAAGTTCCTGCTGCGCGGGAACCTGGTGGAGCTGGCGATCGCGTTCGTCATCGGGGCGGTGTTCGCGGCTCTGGTGAAGGCGTTCATCGCCGATCTGATCACCCCGATCGTCGCGTTGATCTTCGGCAAGCCGGACTTCGGCTCGCTGTCGTTCACCATCAACTCGAGCCATTTCCTCTACGGCGACTTCATCAACAACCTGATTACGTTCGTGACCACGGCCGCGGCGATCTTCTTCTTCGTCCTCAGGCCGTACAACCTGTTCCAGGAAAGGCGCAGGCCGGCCGGCGACGACCCGATCGTCAAGGCGTGCCCCGAATGCACGAGCGAGATCCCGATCGCAGCGCGCCGGTGCCCGCAGTGCACGACACAGCTCATCGCCTGACACAGCCGAGCGGCGGATGCCGGCGCTACTCGCCTGACCGAGTGGCGCCGTCCTCGACCGGGACTATCGAAATCACGCGACCGCGACGGCCGCGGGTGAACTGGACGGTTCCCGGCGAGCGGACGAAGATCGTGTCGTCCCTGCCGATCCCGACGCCGTCGCCGGGCTTGAAGCGAGTTCCGCGCTGGCGGACGATGATCTCTCCGCCGGTCACCGTCTGCCCGGCGAACACCTTCACGCCGAGACGTTTGGCGTTCGAGTCACGGCCGTTACGCGAAGAACCGAGACCCTTCTTATGCGCCATCGGTTCCCTCCGGGGTAGAAGTCTCCGCCGACTCACCGGCCGCCGCGACCGGGGGCGGGGCGGCGGCAGACGCCCTCGCGGCCTCAGCGGACTGCTTGGACTCAGCGGGCTGCTTGGCCTCAGCCGATGCCGATGCCGATGCTGCCCTGGCCGAGATCGCGGTGACCTCGATCCGAGTCAGCTCCTGACGGTGGCCGTTGCGGCGCTTGTAGCCCCGCTTGGGCTTGAACTTGACGATCCGTAGCTTCGGGCCGCGCTCGTGCGCGAGCACCTTGGCCTGGACGTTGACGCCGTCGAGGGCCTCGCCGTCGAGCACGTCCGCCCCATCGACGTAGAGCAGCGGCCGGAGCGTGACCTCGGCGCCATCCTCCACGGGCAGGCGTTCGATCAGCAGGGACTGGCCCTCCTGAACCCGATATTGCTTGCCGCCGGTTTTGACGATTGCGTACATGACTACTCCGAGGAAGATGCTGAGGCCGTGTTGGCCGTGTCGGTCCTGGCGCCAGAACGGCGTCGCCCGCCTCTGCGGCCGCGACGCCGAGCACCTGATTCTACGCCATCCGCGCCATCGTCAGCGCTCACACCGCCGGGGCCGTCCCGGCCGCTGTCCACCGCGGGAACATCAACGAGCCTGGCCACCGCCGCGGTGCGGCCGACCTCCTCGATCCGCACCAGGCGCTTTGTCCCGATCAAACTATCGGCGTCCTTGACCGCGATGATGTAGCCGTCGACCTTGGCCACGGCATCCCCCGGGCTGTACATGTGCGGCTCGATCAGCTCGACGTGGACCTCCTCGCCCTCGCGGAAGGGCAGGGCCCGCTCGAGCACCAGCTCGCGGTCGCCCTCCAGCAGCACGGCGAAGTGATCGAGCGGGAGCCCCTCCGAGCCCTCGAAGTGGAACCACTTGCCGGTCTCCGCCTCGATCGCGTGCAGGGCACGGGCGTCGTTGCCGGTGAACTCGGCGGACACCCGCGGGTTCATCTGCAGCAGCAGCGCCTCGGCCTGGCTCTCGATGGCGAGCTCGCGCATCCGCCGCTCGAACTCGATGGCGATCGTCTCCTCGGACTTGATCACGCCCTCGCCATCGCAGGTCGGGCACGGCCGGGTCATGATCTCGCGCACCCCCTCGGTCACGTTCTGACGGGTCATCTCGACCAGCCCCAAGGGGGAGATCTCGACGACGAAGGTCTTCGTGCGGTCCTCGTCGAGCGCCTTGCGCAACGTCTTGAGCACGGCGTCCCGGTTGCGGGCCCGGGCCATGTCGATGAAGTCGATCACGATGATCCCGCCGATGTCCCGCAGCCGCAGCTGCTTGACGACCTCGTCGGCCGCCTCGAGGTTCGTCTTGGTGATCGTGTCCTCGAGCCGGGCGCTCTTCCCGCGGCCGATGAAGCTGCCCGAGTTGACGTCGATCACCGTCAACGCCTCCGCGTAGTCGATCATCAGGTAGCCGCCGCTGGGCAGGTCGACGCGGCGCGACAGCGTCGAGGCCAGCACTGCCTCGACCCCGAAGGCCTCGAACAGCGTCCGCTCGTCCTCCCAAAGCTCGACCTGGTCGACCAGATCGGGAGCGGTCCGGGAGAAGAACGACACGAGCCGGTGGTACTGCTTGGGGTCGTCGACGATCGCGCGCTCGAAGGCGTCGGAGAAGATATCGCGCACGACGCGGACCGACAGGTCGGCCTCCTGGAAGACCAGGGCGGGTGCGGAGGACTCCGCGACTCGCTTCTGGAGCACCTCGCCGAGCTTGAACAGATAGATCATCTCGCGCTCGAGTTCGGCCCGCTTGGCGCCCTGGGCGGCAGTCCGGATGATCGCTCCGGCGCCCTTGAGGTCGAGCTTGGCGGCCTCCTTGCGCAACCGTTCGCGCTCCTTCTCCTCGAGCCGGCGGGAGACGCCGACGCCCTCTCCGTAGGGGGCGTAGACCATGTAGCGTCCGGCGATGGTCAAGTCCATCGACAGCCGCGCGCCCTTGGTCTTGAGCGGATCCTTGACGACCTGAACGACGATCTCCTGGCCGGGCTTGAGCATGTCGGTGATGTTGCGGCCCTCGCGGCTCCCGCCGCGACCGCGGCGCGGAGCCTCGACCCCCGGCAGCACGATTTCGTCGACGTGGAGAAAGCCGTTCTTCTCCAGGCCGATATCGACGAATGCGGCTTCGAGGCCGGCGAGGACGTTGTCGACGCGGCCCTTGTAGATGTTGCCGACGATCGAGCGGGCACCGCGCCGCTCGAGATACAGCTCGGCCACGTAGTAGCCGGCGGCCGGGTTGGCGGTCGGCTTGCGCCGGCGACCACGGCCTCCGGCCGCGGTGCCCGCGGGCTTGCGTGCGGCGACGCTTCCGGTCGCCTCGAGTAGCGCGACCCGGGTCTCCCCGCGGTCGACGCTGACTAGCACTTGCTTCTTCAAGTTGAGATCAGTCCTTTGGGAAATCGATGCCCGGCGCGCAGATAGGACACACGGGCAGAGTGGCATGTGGCTCGGCGCCAGCGGTCCGGCGCGGGCGGAAATGGATGCCGGGCATGCGGATTGCGGAAGCCGGCATTACGAAACTAGGACCCTGGCCTTGCCCGCCGAGGACATCCGGGCCTGGATGTGGATCGACTGGAGCAGGCCGAGGGCGATGAAGGTGACGAGCACGGAGGAACCTCCGTAGCTCATCAGGGGAAGCGGGACTCCGGTGATCGGCATGATGCCGATCGTCATCCCCACGTTCACGAAAACTTGGAACATCAACATCGCCAGGATTCCGCCGGCGATCAGCGTGCCGTACAGGTTCTTGGCCATGGTGAGGATCCGCAGTGCGCGCCAAATCAATAACGCATAAAGCGAGAGCACGAGCGCCGCGCCGACGAAGCCGTAGGTCTCGCCGACGACGGCGAAGATGAAGTCGGTCTGGTCCTCCGGCAGGAAGTGAAGATTCGTCTGGCTGGCCCCGGCCAGACCGCGACCGGTCTTCCCGCCCGATCCGATCGCCGTCAGCGACTGCGTGATGTTGTAGGTCTGGTTGCCGGGGTCGTGGGATGGGTTGAGGAACCCGGTGAGACGCTGCACCTGGTAGGGCTTGAGCACATGGACGCCCATCGCTGGCGCGACCGCGAGCACCACCACGATCGCCATCACGAACGTCGCGGCCAGCGCGGTCAACTGCTTCCACGACGTGCCGGCGAAGAACAGGATGGTGAAGGCGATAGCCACGTAGACGAGCCCGGTGCCGAGGTCCGGCTGGGGAATCACGATCATCGCCGGGACGAGCGCGAACAGCATGAGCCGGGCGGTGGTCCGCCGTTCGTGCAGGCGCCGCGAGCGGTCGACGGCGAAGGCGGCGAGCACGGCGATCAGCAGGACCTTGCCGAACTCCGAGGACTGGAACTCGAGCAGCGGCAGCGGGATCCATCGGCGGGCACCGCGAACTGCGGGCATCGCGAACACGATCAGGTTGAGGGCGATCAGCCCCCCGTAAAGGCCGTACTTGTACTCACGCAGCCGCGAGTAGTCGATCCGGGACAGCATGATCGCCACGATCAGCCCGATGCCGGCATAGAGACCCTGGTGCTCGACGTAGTACAGCGGCTGGCCGTGCATCGTGGTCCGGGTCGCGCCCTTGAGCGTGACCAGCGAGCAGGCGATCAGCCCGAACGCCGCCAGCATCAGCAGCGGATCGAACGCGAACAGCACCCGGGGCCGGTTCACCGGCGCCGGGTCGCTGGTGTGGATCGG
>JALYXK010000194.1 GCA_030947145.1 Actinomycetota bacterium | reverse complement strand
GTCCCAGGCCGGGTGGCCTCCGGTCTCCGCGACGGCTAGCTCGAGCCGCGCCGGGGGGCGATCTGAATCGTCGCCTTATAGATCGAGGCCACGACCGGGAAGGCGGGCTTGAACGTGCCGAACATATCGATCAGGCCTTTCTGTACGAACGGAGGATTGCCCAGCGGGTTACCGCCGGCCCACCCCGGCCGGGCGGCGAAGTCCTGCATGGTGAAGTAGGTCGCCCCCGACAGCCAGCGCTTCGACGCATAGACGCTGAGGTCGAAGGCGTCGGTATTCGTCTGGAAGGCGTAGGTGCCGCGCTGGTCGACCGGCCCGGGACGGTTCGCGTCGACGCCGAACTCGGTGATGAACAACGCCTTCTTCGGGTAGCAGGCGCGAAATGAGTCCAGGAAGGGCCCGAGCCCGTCGCGGTCGTCGGTGCCTCCTCCGCCGGCGTTGAACCAGCCGAAGTAGTTGTTGAACCCGATCACGTCGATGGGGGCGTAGGCGGTCTGGCAGGCGACGCCGGGGAAGTCGGCGATCGCGATCCCAACCGGCCGGGTCGGGTCGAGCTTCTTGGCCAGGGTCACGGCACCGGCGATATATCGAGCCTGGGCGGCGTCGGGGGGCGTGCGCAGCTCATTGGCGATGCTCCACAGCATCACCGAAGGGTGATTCTGGTTCTCGAGAATGTTCTGCCGGAGAACGGAGTACGCGTTGCGGAGCCAGGCCGGCTGACTCAGGTACTGGGGAGCGGTCTGGTAGACCGGGATCTCGGACCAGATCAGGATTCCGGAGCGGTCGGCCATCTCCTCGATCTGCGGATCCAGCGGATAGTGGGCCCGCAGCACGTGGCCGCCAAGCTGTCTGACCCATCCGACGATCTTCGTCAGTTGCTGTGGGCTGAGCGCGGCGCCCGTGGTGAGGGTCTGCTCATGGATCGCGAATCCGCGCAAGTTCAGCAGCCGGCCGTTGAGGCGGAGCCGTCCATCGCCGCCCACCGCGATGCTGCGTACGCCGCTGTTGTCGAAATAGCCGGCCAGCGGCCGACCGGACGCATCCGCGAGCGTCAGCCGGGCCGGGTAGAGATGCGGGTCGTCGATCGACCAGAGGTGAGGGTGGGCGATCCGGACCTGAGCGCTCGCCGTCCAGGTCGAATGCGGCCCGATCGTCCTGGTGCCAAAAGCGATCCCGGCCTTGCCGTAGGTGCCCCGCAGCGACACGGCTTGCGGCTTGGAGGAGATGTTGCGGACCTGCACCTGCTCCTGAATCGTCGCCGCGCAACTCGGGCAGGGGAGCACGGGACGTATCTGCACCTGGCTGAGGTCGGCGCGCTGGACCGGGCGCAGATAGACCTCCTGCAGAATCCCGCCGTAATTCCACCAGCCGCCGCCGGGACCACGCGGCAGGTCGGTGGCCACGCGGTGATCGTCGACGCGTACTACCAGCCGGTTGACCCCCGCCCGCAGTCCGCGCAGATCGAACTCGAACGGCAGATAAGCGCCGGCGTGCGTGCCGATCTGGCGCCCGTTCAGCCAGATCGTGGCCCGGTAGTTGACCGACTCGAACCGCAGGACCCAGGAGCGGAACGCCCGGGGGACGTATGCCGCGAAGGCCGACTTCGGGAGCGTGAAGTCCCGGCGGTACCAACCGATCGACCCGGTCATGCTCGCGTTGGTCAAGACGCCGGCGTTGTAGGCGTTCGGGACGGTGGTCGGGCTCCAGCCGGTCGTCGAGGCGACGTTGCGCCACCACCCGGCGGCAATGCCCACGCCGGTGGGATCGGCGCGATAGCCCCAGGCCCCGGCCAGCAGGTAGCGGTTGGTCTGGCCGTCGCGATACAGGGCCCCCTTGGTCGGGGGGCTGGCGCCTGACACAGCTGCGTCCGCAACCGCCGCGGATCCCAGCGCGCACAGCACCGGCAGGCCAAAGATCAGGAAGATCAGGGCTGCGCGGGCCAGACCCACGCCCCTCGGCGAGTGTCGATTGCCGTACGGCATAGGACCGCCGACGATAGTTCATCGCCGCCTCTGACGCGCTAGCAGCGGATCTCTCCGGGCCCGGCCGGCGACGGCGACCAAACGTACACCTGATATCGATGATCGGTGGACAGATGTTGGACACATCGTGAGTTCCGGGGAGCCGGTACGTCTGTAGTGCAGTGAGACAGACAGCGTCCGGTCGTCAGGGAGCGACGATGAAAGTCACAAATGCTTCAAGCCACGGCGCGGAAGGTCTCGCTAGCATGCGGCCCGATCTAGGTCATCTGTCCAGGGGGGCTCAGGCCATTGCAGTCGGTGCCGTCCGCGCCGATGAATTCCGCATGCGACGTCTAACCATCATCCTGCTCGTCATGGCTCAGACACTCGTCTCGGCCGCGGCCGCGAACGCGTACTTCTCGGGTGCACTCACTCCCGGGAACCCACTCGCCGGTCACCGTTGGTATGTCGACATTGAGCGCAGCTCATGGTGGGTGGCTATGCGCGCCGACCCCTCCGCTGCCGGCGCGATGGCCGCTGCCGCCTTCAATCCGATGGGCAAGACCTTCGCCGCCTTCAACGCCGACCCGGCGGTCGCCGTGCGCGACTACATCCTGCGGGCGGAGAAGGCCCAGCCGGGATCGATCCCCTTCCTCAATCTGGCCCGGATGGAGAGTCCCAGCTGCCCGTATCGGTCAAGGTACCCCGGCGGCTTCTCCGAGAAGCAGATCGACAACTGGGTACGGGGGTTCTCGCGCGGCGTCGGTGGCTACCGTGTGATGGTGATCCTGGAGACCGACAAGCTGACGGGTACCCGCTGTCTGCCGCGCTGGGCTCAAGCCCGCCGGTTCCGGGAATTCAGGTATGAGGTACACACCCTCCGCGTCCACAATCCGAAATCGATCGTGTACATCGATGCCGGCGCCGCGGACTGGGGAAAGACGCCGGGGACGATCGCCGGGTGGCTGCGGAGGGCGGATGTCGCCGAAGCTCAGGGGTTCGCGCTCAACGCCTCACATCACGACTGGACCTACAAGGAAGTCCGGTACGGTCTGAAGGTGTCAAAGCGTCTCCACAACGAGCATTTCGTGGTCAACACCAACTCGAACGGCTGGGGCCCCAAGCCTCACGGTGTGACCAGCGTGACACCGTTCTATCACGGGGGCTGCACGCCTCCCGGAGAAGGCCTGGGGTTCGCGCCGACGGTGAAGACCTCCGATCCCCGCGTCGACGCCTACGTCTGGTCCGGCACGCCGGGCTTCGAGTCCGGTGACTGTCTCGGATTGGGCGCCCACGCTCCTTACACGTTCTACCTGCAGGAAGCGGTCAGCCTCTCGGAGTTCGCCAACCCGAAGCCCTGACGGTCATTGGCACCCGGGCGAGGCGGTCAGCGCCTGGCCCGGGTATTCGGCACGGACAGCTAGCGCAGGAGCATCCGCAGGATCGGTTCCGCGCGGCGGGCGTCCGGGCGCTCGCCGGTGATCAGATCGAGACAGGTGTAGGACTCGATCAGGCGCCCGGCTCAGCGAAGGCCCGCTCGACTCGCGGCTGGGCGATCTGCTCGTGCGCATTCCGAGCGCGTCCGGCCGGGGAACCGGAAGGGGGCGGCGGATCCCGTTCGAGGTCGACAACGGATACGAGCTGTCGGGACTGACCCACTTCGACCTGCTCAACCACCCCGCGGTGTACGAGCAGATCCGGGCGTGGTGCGTGCGACCGCCGAGCGGGCTTCGCGCTCGTACGGGTTTTCCCAGTAGCCCGAGCGATCGCCCCAGAACGTTGACGGCTTGAGGTAGGAGACCCAAAGGCGGCGCCACTCGTGCTGGCCCTGCCAGACATGCACGAGTTCATGGGCCACGAGCTCGTCGGCGACCGGCTCCAGGGGGCCTCGTAGCAGGATCGTGCTCCAGACCGTGTAGCCGGCGAAACGCCGGAACCACGGGAGGCGGAACAGCCATGGCGTGCTGAGGATGCGCACGCGGTCCACCTCGAGGGGCCGGGGGTAGAGCGCCAGCGGGGCGATCCGCTCCCAGGCTCTCCGGATCGCCGCCTGCTCGGCAAGGCTCGCTCGGCCGCGCATCACCGAGCGCTCACGCGATCGACACCTCGGCGCCCCGGTGCGGCGTGAGCGCGAGCATGCTGCGCCGCGCCCGCTCGCCCTGCGCCCGCACCGGGCGGATCGTCAACCGCGCCGCGGCCCGCAGCACCTCGCGCAGCTCCATCTCGGCGAACGGCGCTCCGGCGCAGCGCCGCACGCCGCCCCCGAACGGGATGAAGGACAGAGGGTTCGGCGCCGGTCCGTGGAGCCACCGTTCCGGGAGGAACGCGGCCGCGTCCGGCCACAGGTCCTCGCGACGCAGCGCGAGCCACAGGCAGGCGGCGACCTGCACCCCCGCGGGCAGCGGATGCCCGGCGATCCGCACCGGGGCCAGCAGCCGGCGCGGGGCGATGGTCAGGGCCGGACGCAGACGCAGCACCTCCTTGGCCACCGCATCGAGATACGCGGGTTCGCCCTCGCGCAGGCGCGCGTGAACGGCCGGGTGGCGGGCCAGGCGCTCGAACGCCCAGGCCAAGGACGCCGCCGAGCTGTCATGGCCGCCCACCAGCAGCGCCACCAGCTGATCTCTCAGGTGCTGGTCCGAAAGCGGCTGGCCATCCTGATCGCGCTGCTCCAGCAGCAGCGCCAGCACCGAGTCGCGATCCGGGGCGGCTCGGCGTCGCTCCAGCAGGTCGAACAGCATCGCGTCGAAACGCTGCACCGCGATGCGGAAGCGACCCCACGGGCTGCGCGGCCCGAGGTCGCGCTGGACGAGCGCCATCGCCAGCATCCGCGGCATCGAGCGCACGCCGGCCAGCGCGCCCTCGACGCCGCCCCGCAGTTGCGCGGCCTCCTGGTCGCCGCGAGCGCCGAACACCACCCGGAGAATGATCTGCAGCGTCAGCTCCCGCATCCGCTCCAAGGCGTTGACGCGGCCGCTCCAGCTGCTCAGCTCCCGCTGGGCGAGGTCGGCCACCAACGGGGCCAAGGCGCGCATCCGCTCGCCATGAAATGGCGCCTGCATGACCCGGCGCTCGCGCAGATGCTCCTCCCCGTCGAGCAGCAGGATCGAATGCGGACCGGCGAACGGCCGCAGAAACTCCCAGCTCTGCCCGGCGGGCGCGATCGCGGTATCCAAGCGGAAGATCTCCCGCACCGCATCCGGATGCGAGAACAGCACCATCGGCTCCTCGGTCCAGTAGGTGCGGATCGTGACCGGATCGCCGAAACGCCCGTGCACTCCTCGCAAGAACGCCGCCGGCCGCGTCATCCAGGCGATCGTCTGCCACGCGGCGGGGGCTCGCGGGCCGGAGGGCAGATCCATACTTCCAGGCTACGCGCGCCTGAGGGCGCTTACGCGGAGCTCGAGCTTCCGAAGGAACGGAAGCTGCGGGTCATTTCCGCGTCGAGGCCCTGACCGCCGCCCTGCTCGTGGGCAGCCTCGCGGGCCGCAGCGGCTTGCGCCGCCTCGACGCCGGCGTTCGCCTGCGCGACCACGCCTTCCAGGTGGTGCCGGAGTTTCTCCTCGCTGCCCGGAGTGACCGCGCTCACCCGCACCGCCGCCTCTTCCAGTTGCACCTCGCCCCAGCCGCCGTGACCGAGTAACCGGATCGTCTTCGCGAAGCCGTCCTTCCACTCCGAGCTGAGCTCGCCGTCGAGCTCGACGGCGAGCGCGGCGTCTTTGACCGTCGCGGTGTCCCACTTCA
>JALYXK010000189.1 GCA_030947145.1 Actinomycetota bacterium | reverse complement strand
CAGCTGAAGCGTGAGCCGAGCGTGGTGCGTGGCGGTCGCGGTGATCATCTCCAACGGCAGGCCGACGGAGTGCGAGTGCCCGTCGAGGGTGGCCGGGATCGGGGTGATCTGGTTGCCCAGGACCTTGTCCGTGGTCCGGTCGAGGATCTGAGCCAGAACCCGGACGTCGGAGTCTGGGGCGCGGCCGGTGTAGTTGAAGGTCAGCTGCGGCGCGCCCAGCACCAACGATCGCCGCTTGGGCGCGGCGATCGGCACGTTGATCGCGTTGCTCGCCTTCGCCGCCGCGAAGTTGCCGCCGAGGAAGCCGACCAGGCCTCCTTGCTGAGCCCTGGATCAGCAGCGTCGGCGCCTTGGATCCTGTTCACCAGTTTGCCTGGACCGCGGGAGGCGAAGAAGCTCACGTCCGCGGGACTCTCCAGGAACGAGGCCGTCTCGGCCAGCGCGCTGTTCGTGACGTGGGGGTCGAGCCTGGCGTGGGTGGCCACCGCGGCCAGGTACAGCGGGAGCCCCCAGCCGGACTTCGCGGTCCGATTCGTGGCCAGGCTGGCGGCCAGCGAATGCCAGGCGATGTCGGGGACGATGGCGTCGATCCTGGGGTCGATCCCCGCGGCGAGCAGCTGGATTCCGCCGCCGTAGCAGCCGCCGACCATGCCCACGCGCGGATCCCGTTGCTGATCGAGCATCGCTTCGGGCTGCCGGGCCACCCAGCTGATCATCGCCGTCACGTCGCGGCCCTCGAACCTGGGACTGTCGACCTTGGCGGTACCGCCCGAGCCGCCGAACCCGCGCGGGTCCCAGGTGAGCACGTTGTACCCGTGGCGACGCAGCGCCCCGTTCCCGATCACCCCACCCGAGGTCGAGGTCTGGAGTTCTGGTCGGTCGAGCCGAGCTGTCCCCATCCCGGGCCCTTCAGCACCGTCGGCGCGCGATGGTGAGCCTTCGGGCCGGCCGCCGCGAAGTGCACGAAGATTCCTCGTGCCATCGAACGAGCGCACGTGCGCGTCGCGGGCCGCGGCGGTTCCGGCCGCCAGCAGCAGCGCGGCGACCCCGGCGGACAGAATCAGCACGAACGCCTCCAGGCGGCGAGCCACTGCGGTCATCGAGCTCTCCCCTCTGCCTCGATATTCAGTCCTTCGTCGCGGGCCAGGGACTTGCCGATCCTCGCCGCCAGCCCCGGCGCGGCGAGCACGATCGCGAAGCCCACGGCCAGCCAGATGCCCACCACGAGGGGGAAGCGGCTGTACGGGAAGGCCACGCCCTGGACGTTCTTGTAGAGGGTGTAGATCAGGAATGCGATGCCCAGTGCCGGGAACACGATCTCCCACAGCGGCGCTCGACGCGCGCGCACGAACAGGTGGCTGATCGCGCCGACGTTGGTGACGATGTAGGCGATCAGGAGACTCAGCACTCCGATCGTGCCCGGGTAGAAGAAGGCGTTCACGGCCGAGACGCCGGCGATGCGCTGCGCGGCGATCGCGCCGACGCCGATGGTCAGCACCACCGTCAGGGCTCCCGCCGGGGCTCCGGTCCGAGCCGACGGGCGGCCGAGGGCCCCCGCCAGGGGGGTGTCGCGGCTGAGGGCAAAGAGAATTCGGGCGCCCGCGGTGGCCGCCCCCAGGCCGCTGGCGAACGCGCTGATGGTGGCCCCGAAATTGATCGCGTCGGACATCGCCGAACCGACGTAACTCTGGGCCAGGTCGCCGAGCGGGGCGGCCGACCCCGAGAACGCCTTTGCCCCCGCCGGGTTGGCGCCGAAACCCCACGTCTGCACCAGGATGCAGAGGATGTAGAAGATCCCGGACCCGATCACGGCGGTGCGGATCGCCCGGGGAATCTCGCGTCGGGGGTTGTTGGTCTCCTCGCCCAGGGCCGCGGCCCCCTCGAACCCGGCGAAGGAGAGAAATCCGAACACCGCGGCGCTGGCCACCGCCGAGAAGGAGACGCCGCCGGGAATCTTGAACGCGTCGACGGTGATGCTCTGGCCGTGGGGCGAGGAGCCGCCGATCAACTTGGCCACGATCACCACCATCAGGATCAGGATCAGGAGCACCGAGATTCCTTCGATCCCGAGCAGCGACCTGGTCGCCACGCGAATGTCGCCGTAGGCCAGCACGGCGATCAGCACCGCCGCGATCACCGCGATCACCACATAGTCGGCCGACTTGTCGATCCCGGTGCCGTTCAGGAACGAGACGCCGAACGTCCCGGCCTCGGCCGTGGACGCGCAGGTGAAGGCGAGGTAGGTGCCGAGCAGCGCCCAACCCGAGAAGAACCCGGCCCGCGGACCGAGCGTGATCCCGGAGAACGCGAACACCGATCCGGCGTGACTGAAATACCGAGACAGCCGGATGAAGGCGTAGGAGACGAACAGCACGCCGATCGTGGCGAAGATGAACGCCAGCGGTACGGCGCGGCCGATCAGCCCTGCCGGCGCGGTTCCGTTGAGCGCCATCGCCGCGGTGGGCGCCATGATCCCGATCGAGAGCGCGATCGCCTCCCAGAAGCGCAACTCGCGGCGCAGTCCCGGTGCTCGGGTGTCGTGGGCAGGCGCGGTCGGCTCGGTGGTCACGGAATCGGTCGCCTAGCAGAAGATCGCTTCGGGGAGGAAGGCGCCGACCACCCAGTTGGGAACGTCGACGACCTCGTGGATCCGCAGGTCGGCCGACACCGACGCGATCGCGTAGGCCTCCTGCCGGCTGCGTCCGTGACGCTCGACGATGTGATCGATGACCGCTCGCGTCGCTTCGCGGGTGGCCTCGAGCAGGTCGGCATGGACGCCCGTACAGACGTGGTAGCTCGAGGTCTCGGTCTGCGCCAGTTGGCCCGCCGGCACGTGGTACTGGGGGTAGCGCAGGGAAACGTCGCGTCGTACGGATAGCCGCACGGCGATATCCATCGCGGTCTCCACGGCGGTTCCGCAGACCTCGGCGTCGCCCATCGCCGCGTGAGTGTCGCCGACCGAGAACAGGGCGCCCGGCACTCCCACCGGGAGGAGCAACGTCGTTCCGGGGCGCAGGTGCTTGATATCCATGTTGCCGCCCCATCGCGTCGGCGGCACCACCGAATGCTGCCCCGGCTCGGCCGGCGCCACCCCGATGGTTCCGGGAAACGGCGAGAACGGCAGCGTGACGCCATCGGCGAACCACACCGCGCCGCGCTTGGCCTGCACCTGCGAGATCCGCAGCCACGGGTCGGGAAATTCATCCGCCAGCAGGCCGAACCCGGGGATGATCGCCGTCCAGCCCCAGTCGTGCGGTCGTAGCTCGAGGATCTCGACGGCGAGCACGTCACCCGGCTCGGCGCCGCGGACGAAGACCGGCCCGGTGATGGGGTTGACCCGGGCCAGGTCGAGTCCGGCCACATCCTCGGCTGTCGACTTCGGGGTCAACTGGCCGCCGGAGGCATCGGCGGCCTCGAGCTCTACCGTCGAGCCGGATTCCACCTCGAGGACCGGAGTGGCCGAGTTGTCCCAGACGAACGCCGCGGTCTCAGCGCTCACGCTGTGCAACGAGTGCGGGTGTCCGGCACCGGTCAAGGCCCGGGAACCCTACCCGGGACCCGGGTTAATGTCACACACTGGCGGTAGCTGGATGCGGGAAGGTAATCCCATGGCAACGTGGACGGCTCAGACCCGAGTAGCTGGACTCCCCGATGAGGTGCTGACCCTGCTCACCGAGCCGGACGCCATCGGCCGTTGGGCTCCGATCGCCTTCGATGTCCTCGACTTCGCAGGCGATCGCCTGGCCGCCGGTGACCGCGTCCGCGTGAGCGGCAGTCTGGCCGGCCGGCGCCTCGAGTTCGGGGTCGAAGTGGCCGAGGCCGACGACGGGCACCTGGTGCTGACCGCGGTCGGCCCGATCCGCCTGGACGTCGAGTACTTTGCGATCCTGGCCGGGGACGGCACCGAGGTTCGAGCAACCGTCACGGTCACCGGCTCCGGGTTGATGGGTCGGATCCTGGCTCAGGCCACGGATGCGCTGCTGGCCGCCGGCGCTCTGCGCATGGCGGTGGACCGGATCGCCTCCGAGCTCGAATCGCCGCTCACCGTCTGAGCTTCAGCCGGTGTAGTACCGAGCCAGCGTCTCCGCGACGCACACCGGCTTCTCGCCACCTTCGCGCTCAAAGGTCACCTCGGTGGTGATCTGGGCGCCGCCGGAGACTTCCTCCACCGAGGCCAGCTTGGCCCGCATGCGCACCTTCTCACCCACCGGCATCGGCGCGGGGAACCGGACCCGATTGAGTCCGTAGTTGAGCCCGAAGGCAAAGCCTTCGAGCTTGAACATGTCGTAGGCGAAGCGCGGCATCAGCGACAGGACGTAATAGCCGTGGGCGATCGTGCCGCCGAGCGGCGTCTCCTTGGCCCGTTCGACGTCGAGGTGGATCCACTGGTCATCGCCGGTCACCTCGGCGAACGCGTTGATCTTCTCCTGGGTGACCTCCCGCCAGTCGCTGACGCCGAGCTCCTGGCCTACATAGGACTTGACCTCCGCGAGGCCGGTCAGGGTGAGCATGTGCGTGTCGCTCCTTGGATCGTGGTCGGGTCAGCGTGCGCGCATCGCCACCTGGCCGGCGGCGACCCGAGCCAACGCAGCGCGGTGGCGGGCGGCGCCGCCGAGCAGGACGGCATCGAGCTGCGCGCGTTTATACAGCCAGTGCACGTCGGCCTCCCAGGTAAAGCCGATCCCACCGTGCGCCTGGATCGCGCTGGCGGTGACCTCGCGCCCGCCGTCGGCCGCGGCGGCGCTGGCCAGCGCC
>JALYXK010000180.1 GCA_030947145.1 Actinomycetota bacterium | reverse complement strand
GAGCTGACCGCGGTCACCGCGCTGGCGGCACTGACCCTGGTGCTATTCCGCGGCGTGGTCGACAAGCCGGGGTCACCGCCCGGACAGATCAGTGTCAGCTACGGTTGGTTCGTGGCGCTGCTCGGTGGCTTTCTGATTTTGATGGGCGCGATGACCCGCTCGCGGGAAAGCGCGCATCGGCGCAAACCCCCGGGTGTCCTGTGAGCGCGACGCCCGGCACCGTGCGGCCCGAGCGGAATCTGGCGCTCGAACTGGTCCGGGTGACCGAGGCCGCGGCGCTCGCCGCCGCCCGCCTGGTCGGGCGCGGCGACAAGGAGGCCGCCGACCAAGCCGCGGTCGACGCGATGCGAGTGGTCCTCGACACCGTCCCGATGGATGGCCTGGTGGTGATCGGCGAGGGCGAGAAGGACGAGGCGCCGATGCTCTACAACGGCGAGGAGATCGGCGACGGCACGCCGCCGCAGGTCGACATCGCCGTCGACCCGCTCGAGGGGACGCGGCTGACAGCGCTGGGAATGCCGAGCGCGCTCGCGGTGATCGCCCTGGGTGCGCGCGGCTCGATGTTCGATCCCGGGCCCTGCTTCTACATGGAGAAGATCGCCGGCGGTCCCGAGATCGCCGACCTGCTCGATCTCGACCGTCCGCTGCCGGAGACGCTCGCGCTGATCGCCAAACGCAAGGGCACCGACATCCGCGACGTGATGGTGGTGATGCTGGATCGGCCGCGACACCACGAGGCGATCCGTCAGGTGCGCGAAGCCGGTGCGCGCGTCCGGCTGATCCTGGACGGCGACGTCTCGGCGGCGATGCTCTCGGTCAGCGACAACTCCCCCGTCGACCTGCTCTGGGGAATCGGGGGGACCCCGGAGGGCGTGATCTCGGCCGCGGCGATCAAGTGCATCGGCGGTCAGTTGCTGGGCCGCCTGTGGCCTCGCGATGATGCCGAGCGCCAAGCCGCGATCGACGCCGGATACGACGTCACCCGCGTGCTCGACCGCGACGACCTGGTCAGCGGCGAGGACGTGTTCTTCTCGGCCACCGGGGTGACCGACGGCGATGTGCTCCAGGGCGTGCGCTACCAGGGCGACCGCAGCGCCACCACGGAATCCCTGGTCATGCGGGCCCGCTCCGGCACCGTCCGCAGGATCTCGGCCCGTCACGACCGCTCGAAGCTGCGTGCGGTCGTAGGCGAACGCTACGGCTGAGAATCCCCGGGGTGGGTTAGTGGCCCCCACCGGCGCGACCCACTAGGGCGGAGGCGCCCCGACCGGCTCGGGCGGCGATAGGCGGCCGACCTTCGATTCGGCCAGCTCGAGCTTGGCCAGCGAGCGCAGGAACGCGTGGGTCACCAGCACGTGGATGAACGACTGCGTGGCCCCGTAGACCAGCTGACTGAAGCTCGCCGCGATCGACGGGTAGAAGTTCGAGACCTCGACCTCGATCAGGAGTTTGCTCTGGCCGTTCTCGTCGACGCCTGGGCAGCGCTGGACGTCGAGCGCGAGAAACCCGCCACTCTCCCGTCCGGTCCGCGCCACCAGCATGCCTCCCTGGATCTGCCATGTGACCTTCCCGTGGTCGGCTTCGAGCCCATACTCGGGTGCCGCGAA
Organism: Actinomycetota bacterium; assembly: GCA_030947145.1. Taxonomy (GTDB): domain Bacteria; phylum Actinomycetota; class Thermoleophilia; order Solirubrobacterales; family Solirubrobacteraceae; genus Palsa-465. Next base: position 1,008 of record JALYXK010000180.1, on the reverse strand, counting down.
TCGCAGCAGGGTGAGCGGGCGCCCGAGCAGCACCACGCGACGCTCGCCCTGGCCGTAGATGACCCGGATCAAGCCCAACGTGACTCGGGAGAGGAAGTACCAGTACGTGCGCGCCAGGTTCTCGAGGTTCGTCGGGCTCCAGAGGCGTTCGAGGTCGTCGGCCGAGACGGTCAGCTCGGCCGACTGCACCGAACGCACGGCCCCGTCGCGGGCGAACACCGTCGAGTTGCGCGGCGAGACGATCAGCGCCCGGGCCGGCAGGCGGCCGCGTCGCCTGCGCCGCACGGCGACCACGCCGAGGATGGCGGCCAGTGACGCGACCGCCGGGGTTACGACAGCAAATGTGACCGGTTTCTTCGCGCCTGGCCTCATCGAAACGCTCCGCGAGTCTGACCGGCGTTCGCGCGCCCGCGTCCCCGGAAGAGGCCCGCGATTCTGACCGATTTCGTGATGCGGTGCATCACCGCAGGAGCTCCGCCAGCGGCACGAGCGTCCCCTTGGCCAGCTGGCCCTCGCCGGCCGGGATCAGCGCGAGCGCTCCCGGCCCGATCAGCGATGTGACGATGTGCGAGTCCTGCCGCTCTCTCGGGTAGGCGACGGTGACGCCGTGCACCCGCTCCAGCCGCACCCGAATCGCCTGTTCGCGCGTCGGGCGTTGTCGCACCGGCTCGCCCAGCTCCGCGTCGGCGTCCAGGGGTACTTCGGCGCACGCGCCCTGAATCGCCGCAAAGGCCGCACGGGCGAACAGCGAGAAGGCGACCACGGCCGACACCGGATTGCCCGGAAGTCCGAACACCAGCGTCTGGTCGATGGTGCCGAACCAGGTCGGCCTGCCCGGCTGCATCGCCACGCCCCAGAACTCTTCGCGGACTCCGAGGCGCGCGAGCGCGGGCTTGACGTGGTCGTGGGGTCCCACCGACACGCCACCGGTGAGGATCACCACGTCCGAGCCCTCGATCGCCGTGAGCACCGCGGCCTCCGTGGCCTGGCGGTCGTCCGGGAGCCGGG
>JALYXK010000162.1 GCA_030947145.1 Actinomycetota bacterium | reverse complement strand
GAGCGGGGTTGCCGAAGAGAGCGCGCGGGCCCGGGTTGTTGGCCGACCGCTGCGCCCCCGGGGGCGCCCGGAAGGCGCCGAGCAGACGAGCGGCGGCCGCCTGGGCGATTCGCTGGCTCGTCGAGTTGCTTCCCGGCTTCGAGGCCTGCGCGGCGCCGATGGCCACAGCGAAGACCGCCAGCACCACGAGCAGCGACGCGGTGAGCGCTGCCGGGCGAAGCCGGGGAACGGGCCGCCCGCGGATCTGGGACATCGCCGGGGTCACAGCGGATAGCCTGACAGATGCGACGAGGAAGGAGACAATCATGATGCTGTCGTATGCCAACGGTGCCGCGGAGCGCCCCCTGCTGGGCGAGACGATCGGCCACAACCTCGAGCGGACGGCGGCGCGCGTGCCGGACCGCGACGCGCTCGTCTCCTGTCACCAGGGGCTGCGATACACCTACGCCGAATTCAACGCCGCGGTCGACCTCCTGGCCTGCGGAATGCTGGCCGCGGGGCTCGGCCAGGGCGACCGGGCCGGCATCTGGAGCCCTAACCGGGCGGAGTGGCCGCTGGTCCAGTACGCGACCGCCAAGCTCGGGGTGATCCTGGTCAACCTCAATCCGTCCTATCGCCCGAGCGAGCTCGCCTACGCGCTCAAGCAGTCGGATTGCCGCTGGCTCTTGGCGGCACCCGACTACAAAGGCTCGAGCTTCGTCGAGATGGTCCAGGACGTCCGCCCCGGTCTGCCCGCCCTGGAGCGCGTGGTGTTCTTCGGCTCCGAGGATTGGGATGCGCTCGCGGCCGCGCCGGTTGACGCCGATGCCTTGCGGGCGGGGATGGCCGAGCTCGATTTCGACGATCCAATCAACATTCAGTACACGAGCGGAACGACCGGGTTCCCGAAGGGGGCGACGCTCACCCACCACAACATCCTCAACAACGGTCGGTTGGTCGCCGGCCTGTTGGGTTACACCGAGGCCGACCGGGTGTGCATCCCGGTGCCGCTCTATCACTGTTTCGGCATGGTGATGGGCAACCTCGGGGCCACCAACTACGGCGCCTGCATGGTCTATCCCGCCGAGGCCTTCGACCCGGAGGCGACGCTCACGGCCTGTGCCCAGGAGCGCTGCACGAGCCTGTACGGCGTGCCGACGATGTTCATCGCCCAGCTGGACCATCCCCGCTTCGCCGAGCACGATCTGAGCACGCTGCGGACCGGAATCATGGCCGGCTCGCCGTGCCCGGTCGAGGTGATGAAGCGGGTATCCAGCGAAATGGGGATCAAGGAGATCTCGATCGCCTTTGGGATGACCGAGACCTCGCCGGTGACAACTCAGGTCCGGATCGATGACACGCTCGAGCACCGCTGTGGCACGGTCGGCCAGGTGATGCCGCACACGGAGATCAAGATCGTCGCGGTGGGAGGGCCTGAATCGGGCCGGACCCAGCCGCGCGGCGAGCCGGGCGAATTCCTGGCCCGCGGTTACGCCGTGATGCGCGGGTACTGGAACGATCCCGAGCGCACCGCCGAGGCCATCGACGCGGCGCGCTGGATGCACAGCGGCGATCTAGCCACGATGGACGAGGACGGTTACGTGCGGATCGTCGGCCGGATCAAGGACATGATCATCCGCGGCGGCGAGAACGTCTACCCGCGGGAGATCGAGGAGTTTCTGTATACCCACGCGGAGATCGCCGATGTGCAGGTGATCGGCGTGCCCGATCGGCGCTACGGGGAGGAGCTGATGGCCTGGGTGCTCCCGCGCCGAAACGCCGCGCTGACCGAGGACCAGGTGCGCGAGTTCTGTCGCGGGCAGATCGCCCATTACAAGATCCCCCGCTACGTCAAGTTCGTCGACGAATTCCCGATGACCGTCACCGGCAAGATCCAGAAGTACAAGATGCGCGAGCAGGCGATCGAGGAGCTCGGGCTGGACGAGATCGCGGCGATCGCCACGGCCTGAGATCCGGGTCAACGCAGCGCCCCTGGCCGCATGACGTGCTCAGCGGATCACCGGTGCGAGAGCTCTCCGTGCAGGCGCCTGATCCGCTGCATGATCTCGTCAGCCGCCTGCTGTCGCTGCTCCCGCGTGGTGTCGGGGGTGGGCTCGAACCGCAGCGGCTTGCCGTATTGCACGATCACCTTGGGGAACCGGAGCCGCTTCCAGTTGCGCACCTGATGGGAGCCCAGGATCGCCACCGGCACGACCGGCACGCCGGACTCGAGGGCCAGGCGTCCGATCCCCGGCTTGGCCTCGTCGGCCATCTTCCCCGTCCGGGTCCGACCGCCTTCGCAGTACATGCAGACCGAGCCGCCGCGGCCCAGAATCGCGAACGCCGTGGTGAACGCCTCCTCGTCGCGGTGTCCTCGCCGCACCGGGAAGACGCCGCCGTGATTGTAGATCCAGCTCAGCGGCCCGGAGCCGAACAACTGTGACTTGGCCATGAACTGGACGTGTTTGCGGACGAATGCGCCGGTGAAGAAGTGATCCATGAACGAGGCGTGGTTGGGCGCGAAGATCACCGGACCATTGGGCACGTTCTCCGACCCATACGCACGCGCGCGGAAGGTGATCAGCGCGTTCAGCATCGTGACCACGCGCACGACCTCGTAGATCCACTCGGGGGGGTGGTCGCGCACCCGCTCGTGGAACGGCGTGAAGAACTCCGCCGGACGCGGGTCCTTATAGATCTGGGGCTTGAGTTCGACGTCGGTGCTCATAGCACAGCCGTGTTACCCGGTGAGCGGGAGCACCATCGCGGGCTTCTCGATCTCGTGGTTGTCGCTGGTCGGGACCACGCCGTTGCCGATCGCGAAGAACTCGATCACGTGCGAGCCCCAGCCATGGCTGCCCTGGACGATCCGGGTCCCGACGATCCCGTTGGCTTGAAGCTCCTCGGCCTCGCTCTGCATTCGGCCCATGGCCAGCTCGCGCGCCTCGTAGAGCGCTTGGGTGTAGGTGGTCATCTCCTGGTTGCGGCCGATCTGCTTCCAGGCGGCGCGCATGCCCTGGTGGGCGACGTGGTAGACGCAGTTGCCCATCACCATGCCGACGGGGCGGTAGCCCGAGCGAAGCAGCGTCGAGAACTCCTGGCCGGAGAGGTCGGAGGTGAACGGCCGGCCGTTGGGGGCGCGATGCAGCTCGCCGCCCTTGTGCTTGACCGCGGTACCCACCGCGATGAACTCGGCCATCTCGGCGCCCCACTCGTAGCGACCGATGTCCAGCCGGACGCCCACGATGCCGTCGGCGCCGAGCTGGTCGGCCTCCTCCTCCATTCGGGTCATGGCCAACTCGCGGGCGTGGTACATGGCCTGGGTCAGGACCGCCATCTCCTGATTCTGGCTCCAGTTGGCCTGCTGAAATCCGATGTGGTAAATCGAGCTCCCGAGCACCATCCCGAGCGGCTCAAAGCCCGCCTGCTTGACCATCAGGAATTCGTTGATCGACAGGTCGCTGGTGAAGAACCCGCGCGCGACGTCCTGCTTCATCCGCTCGATCCGCGCCCGGCCCGACTCCGGGATCCCGGCGAGCGAGCCCGCCTCGTAGGCCGCGGGCGCCGGCCCCTGCTCGGCCGCTGCGTTCTCGACCACTGCCTGTGGTGGCGCGTCCTGTGCCGGTTGCTCGGCGGCGTCGTCGTCTCGGTTGAAGAAGCCCATGAGTTGTTGCCCTCCTAGTTGATCAGCAGGCGTTCGAGCGCCTGGCGGGTTCGTTCGCTGCGTCCGGCCTCGGCGGCCAGAGCCTCTCCGAGGGTCGAGAACCAGTCGTCGATCTCGATCGGCTCGGTCTTCAGCGCGATCCCGCCCGATACGCGCGCGTATCTCGTCTCGATCCGGTCGCGGTCGCTGCGCAGCAGCTCGAGGCGGGTCTGGCCCAGCTCGACGGCGATCGCATGCACGACCTTTGGACCCATGAAACCACGGCGTCCGCGCTGCACGCGGACCCTCCCGGGCAGGAGATCCTCGAGCTTGGAAGCCAGTCCCTCGACGAACGCGCTCAGGTCGCTCGTGTCGGCCCGCAACGACGCGGCGACGAGATCAAGATCGAAGGATTCGCCCTCTGGCCCCATCGTAGAGTGAGCGTACGCCTTCTCCCTCGCGGGCGTGCGTCCGGGCGCCGACGAACGGTGCGGCGCACACCGCCCGTCGCCCGTCGCCCGTCGGGGACTAGATCCCGCCGCGCCCGGCGACGAACGCGCCAAATGCCGCGGACAGCACCAGCAGCGTCAGCAGCGCCTGTAGCGGAAGCGCGCTCCTGCTCATCCGCCGCCGCGCCATGTCTCGCCGTGAACACGAGCTGATGAAGATGCTCGAATCGGTCATGACTCTCTCCTCGAACAGGATCCAATCCCCCTGAGGGTCGCCAGTCAAGCCGACGCACCGGACGGAAGCCGGAAACAGCGCGAATCCCTGATCCTGACCTAATTCTGACAGACAGTGCGCCGATTTAAGGACTGTTAGGAACGGCGAGCTATACGGACCGAACCCGAGAAGGCAAGGAGAAGCGTGGCCGGAGAGGCTCACTCGGACCGCCCGGCGGCCCGCAGAACCACCGTGACAGGAGCGGTCGTGGCCCTGGTGGCCTTCGTGGTGCTGGCGGCAGCCGTAACCGCCACAGCGCTCATCGCGCGGCCGAACTCCGGGGGCGCCCCCAACCCGATCGTCACCGAAAATGCTCGTGCCGGAACGCCCGGCTGGAATCAGAGCCTGGGCCAGACCGCCCCCGCCACCGAGATCGACGGTTACGCCTCGGCGTCCAGCGTGACGCCCGGCGCCCCACTCCAGTTTCACATCACGGGCGCGGCCGGGGTCCGCTACCGACTGGAGGTCTACCGGCTCGGTTGGTATCAGGGAATCGGGGCCCGCCTTCAGGAGTGCGTGCCCTCATGCACCACCGATGAGCCCGTCGCCCCGCGACCGCCTACGCCCGCCCCGGATCCCACCAGCGGATACCTGGATGCCGGCTGGCCCGTGACGGACACCGTCACGCTGCCCGGCACCGCAGTCAGCGGCGTCTACCTGGCCAAGATCGTCGTCACCGCCGGGAGCGCGAGCGCCGGCCTGTCCCGCAACATCAGCTTCGTGGTGCGCGAGGCCGTCCCACGGTCGCCGATGCTCGTCCAGATCGGGGTGAACACCCAGCAGGCATACAACGACTGGGGCGGTAAGAGCCTGTACGCCTACAACAGCACCGGCGGCAACGCGGCCACGGAGGTCTCGTTCAACCGTCCCGATGCCTTCGCCGGAACCTGGGTGATGCAGTGGGATTACCCGCTGATCGAGTTCCTCGAGCGCCAGGGCTATGACGTCTCCTACGCCACCGACGTCGATACGGCCCAGGGGGTAGACGCGCCCGGGGCGCGGCGCCTGGTGATCGTGGCGGGTCACGGCGAATACTGGAGCACGGAGATGCGCGACGCCCTCGACGCCGCGCAGGCCCTCCGAACGAACATGGCGTTCATGGGCGCCAACACCGGCTACTGGCAGATGCGCTACGGCAACGCCTACCGCGCCATCTACGAGTACCGCTCGGCGCAGGCCGATCCCAATCCCAACCCGGCGACCAAGACCACCTACTTCCGAAGCCTGCAACCGCCGCGTCCCGAGTGCAGGCTCGAAGGTGCCCAAGACACCGGCGGCATTTCGGTGGGCCCCCCGCCGCACCCGGATTACCAGATCGCGTCCGGCGCGCTCAGTGACCGCTGGTTCACCGGCACTGGACTGACGGCGTCGAGCTTGTTCCCCGGCATCGTCGGCGCGGAGTGGGACACGGCCGACCGGCCGGGCTGTCCGGCCGCGCGGGTTCTGCTCACCTGGTCCGGAGCCAACCGTTACGGTCAGCCCAGCGAGGCCGATGCTGCCACGTTCACAGTCCCTTCGGGCGCTCGAGTCTTCGCCGCGGGCTCGCTCCAGTTCGCGTGGGGACTGGACGACATCACTCACCCGACCCTGGCCAACCCGGGACTACAGCGATTCATGCAGAACGTGCTCGACGATCTCTCCACGAACGTCCCGCCGCCGCCCAAGCTGCCCCAAACTCGCGTGCTGGTCGCCGCCCGCTGCACGAGCGCGAGTTATAAGCCGAAGCGGATACAGCTCTCCTGTGCCCGGTACGCCCGGTCCATGCAGAAGCTGAAGTGGCGCAGCTGGACGCAGACCAAGGCAATCGGCACCGGTGTGCTGACGATCAGCTCGTGCCGGCAGGCCTGCCACGCGCGACACGTTAAGCGTTACGCGGTGAAAGTGACACTGAGCCGGCCGGGCGTCTGCCAGGGCCAATCACACAAGATCTTCAAGCAGATGAACCTGGCCTTTCGAACCCGCCGGGCGGGACGAGGGCGCCCGAAGCATCTCCGGCTGTCCTGCCCGGCTTAGGGACCCCAGACGTCGGCCTACGCGACTATTCTTGCGGATCTCCCCCGAGCTTCAGGAGGTTCCGTTGTCCGACGTCGAAGCCCACATCACGGGCACCGTCTGGAAAATCGAGGTCGAGGTCGGAGACAGCATCGAAGAGGGCGACACCGTCGTGATCCTCGAGTCGATGAAGATGGAGATGCCGGTCGAAGCCGAGGATCCCGGTGTCGTGAAGGAGATCCGCTGCGCGGAAGGGCAGTCGGTGTCAGAGGGCGAGACGCTCGTCGTCCTCGAATAGC
>JALYXK010000156.1 GCA_030947145.1 Actinomycetota bacterium | reverse complement strand
CTCCCTCGCCCTGGTACCTGTTGCAGTCCGGCAGATCGTTGTAGTCGCTTACCTTGACCGGCGCCGAGAAGGACTGGCCGCCGTCGGTGGATTTCGCCAGCAGCACCTGATAGTGATTGTCCAACCCATCGGTGGGCCGGTTGTTGAAGTTGGAGTAGGCCACGTACAGGTTCCCGTCAGGTCCGACGAACGGGTTGGAGAACTGGTTCTCGTTACAGGAACCGTGGGGAGTGGGAAATCCGTACGTGTTGGTGCAGAAGCTGCGGTCCGCGCTCACCAGGACACGGTGGCTGAACGTCTCGCCATAGTCCTTCGAATAGGCCTCCCAGATGTAGGCGGTACCCTCGGCGGTGAACTCGGTCCAGGTGACGTAGATGCGGTCGCGAAACGGGCTGCTCACATGATTGTCCACCGCGATCAGCTGCTTGTCCTCGAGCACCCCGGCGGTCCCGCTGGGGTCGAAGAACGAGCTCACGTAGCGGCCGGGAAAGTTCCACGAGGCGCCGTTGTTGCCGGTCGAGCGGAAGACGACGAACCCACTCGATTGGTCCGGGTTGGCCGAGGTCACCGTGCCGCGGTTGAACAGCTGGCAGCTCTCGTAGGCGTTACCCCGCGTGTCCCACGCCAGCGACGTGTCGCCGCCCGCCTGCCAGTACTGCCGCGCGTTGTCGCCGAACCCGTAGGTGAAGCCGTTGGGAACGGTGGAGTCCGCCCAGTTCTTCCCGCCGTCGAGCGAGAAGTGCGCGCCGCACGTTCCGTCGCCGCGGATGTAGTTGTTGTCACTGGCCACGATGTGCTCAGGATGGAAGGCGTCCTGGGCAATGAAAGTCTCGTTGTTGGCCTGGGCTCGGCCCTGGAGGGTGGGATCGCTGACGTTCAGGCAGTTCTGATTCACCTTCACGTTGCCGCCGAGCGTGCTGGAGCACTTCCCGCTCGCCGACGGGCCATAGTTGAGGCCCGAGCCCGCGGCGCCTCCCACCGACGGGAATGAGCTCGGTCTCGTGTCCGGAGCGCCGTCCGCGCCGGGCGATTGAGCCTCGAGCGCGCTGGCCAGGGTCCCCGATAGCAACCGCTTCTGGATCTTGTTCAGATGGCTGACGTTGATGTGGTGGCCGCTGGCCTCGGCGTGGGACTGCAGTAGCAGCGCAGCGGCCACCGCCAGAGCGCCGACTAGGAGAGGGATGGCGAGCAAGCGCCGGTTGATCGACATGAGAGTCCTCGGGTCGTAGAAATCACCAGCGAGGATGACGAGCGAGCGTGCCCCACCACGGCGGCCACCGCCTCGGCGCACGCCTCAAACCCGCGTCCCCGCCCAATATTCATCAGCCGCGCCTTGCACTCACCTCCTTCCCATCGCCCAGTGGCGTTGGCTGCGTGGCACCCTATCCGATCTGATTCGTCTCAGGTCGAGTTGCCGGGAGCCGGAACAGGTTGGGGAACCGCAGCGCGAGGAACGGGTCGCCCGACAGCTCGAGCCGGCCGGCGGAGAGCAGCTCGGGCCAGCCCACGGCGCCGCTGGCCATGCGGATCATGTCGCCGGCGCCGACGAGGACGCCCGCGCCCGGGTGGCGCGCCGGGCCGGGCCGAACTTCGCATCTCCCTCCGAAGATCCTGAGCTCGAACTCGTCGGCCCGGCCGCCGCCCGGGTCGCGGACGCGGAGCTCGAGCACCGCATCGAGGTCGTGCGCGCTCGCCGCATCGAAGCGAATGTTCAGCGCGAGCGGGACGGCGCGCAGGATCATCCGGTGCGGCGCCCTCCGCCGATCGAGGCCGGCCACCCGCGAGCCGCCACGACTCAGCAGCGTCCGCGCCCGGGTGCGTCCGGCGTCGAGCAGCGTCGAGCCCACGGTCACGACATCAGGTACTGCATCGCCTCGGTCGGATCGGAAAACAGCATCAGCGCATCGTCGGAGGCGACCAACCTCCCGTAGTGCGTGGACATCTCGTGCTGGATCGAGTAGGCGTCGATCTCGTAACCGAGCTGCTCGGAGACCTCGGCGTAGGAGACCTCGAGGCGATCTCGGGCCCGGATGTCCCAAAACGCCGGCTGCTCGAGCACCTCGATGTCGGCGCGGCGTCCCAGGATCTCGGCCACGGCGTCGCCCTCGGCGCTCTTGGCCATGACGATCCCCACAAAATCGTAGGCTCCAGCTTCGTTCGAGGTTGGCTCCGGCGCGCCGGCCGCTCGCTTGCGCGTCTGAACCGGGCGCTTCCGCTGGGCCCGGGCGGCAACCTGGCTCGGCGCGCTCGCGGCACCTTCGGGCTCGGCTCCGACCAGCGCACCGAGCTCGGGCAGCCCGGCTTCCGCGAGGAGGCTCCCGGTATAGCCGCGGAGCCGCGCGACCGCCTGCTCGACGTCGATCCCCACCGGGATCCGCTCCACGATCGGCGCGAGCGCGAGCGCGGCCTCCATGGCGAGCGGCAGCCAGTCGCCGATCCAGCGGCTGAGCGTCTGGTGATTCTCGGCGCCGTGACCTGGGTCCGCCATCAGGAACCGGCAGAGATCGGTGCTCCAGGCGCGCGTCCATTCCCACTCCTGAGTCGCGGCCCGGGCCAGCACGGGAGTGATCGTGTCGCCATTGGCGGCCGCCGCGCGGGTCCCCAGCTCGCGGCGGATCAGCGTCCCGACGACCGGCTCGAAGCACAGGTTCGCCGCGACGATCACCTCGCCCCAGTCCGGGGTGGCGGCGAGACGCTCGAGGTAGCGACGCGTGGGCTGCCAGGCTTGGTCCTCCAGGAACGAGCGGCGCGCCGTCTCGATCGGGAACTCCCCGTAGTGCGGCTCGAGGTCCATTGCGTAGAGCACGATGGCCTGGGCCGAGCGCTGCTTCATCGCCGCCTGGAGACAGACGCAGGTAGCCACCGAATCCGACAGGCAGTCGCGGGCAACGGTGGCCATCGCGAACCAGAGCCCGTGCTCGACATAGGCGGGGACCTGCAGGAAGTCCCGCAGGAACTCGACCCACTCGGAAGTGAAGTCGCCGAGCAGGCCCTCCTCCACGGCGGAGCGCATCGCCCCCTCGATCTGGTGCTCGGTGGCCGTGCCCGCCTGGTAGAACGGCCGCTCCCATTGCTCGCCGGGGTCGCGGAAGGCGAACCAGTCTCCCGACTTCAGGGCGGTGCTGGCGTCATCCCAGGTTCCCCGGCCATCCTCGAAGCTGACCGGCCAGCCACGCGTGAGGTGGCGGTGAATCGACGGCTGGGTATCGATCGTGACGTCCTCGTAGAGCGTGGCCCGGCGCCCCTTCGGGGTAAACCAGGCGAAGTCGCGCTCGGAGTCCGATCCCCGGGAGGTCAAATCGTCTCCGATCCGTTTGACGGGAGCCGAGAGCGCCCCCGAGATTTCGCCCTGCGAAATCTCGCTAGCAAGCGCGCCAGCGCTTGCCGTGAACTTGTCGATGAAGATCCGCCGCTCGTCGAGCTTGTGCCGGCCGATGAGCATCTCCTCGGCGGCCTCGACCATCGGCGGGGGTCCGCACATGTACACATCCGGTTGGATGATCTCCTGCTCGGCGAGATATTCGTCGACCGCCTCGTGCACGAACCGCCCGGTGATCGGACTGAAGCGGAAGTCGGCCAGTGAGAGCTCCCCGATTTCGTCGAGGTGGAACAGATCTTGCTCGGTCCGGGCGCCGTAGAAGAAGCGGATCGGTCGCTCGCATTCCTGCGCCGAGAACTGTCGGAGCAGGGACAGGATCGGAGCCATCCCGGATCCGCCGGCGATCATCAAGATCGGGCGCTCGCCCTCGCGGGCCCGCAGAGAGCCGTAGGGGCCGGTGTAGCCGATCCGGTCGCCGGCCTTGATCTGCCCGTCGAGCATTCCCGAGAGCCGGCCGCCCGGGTAGCGCTTGATCATCAGCTCGATCTCCCCATTGGGTGGGTGGGACGGAATGTTGGCCATCGAGAACGAGCGCTTGACGTCGGTCTCCCCGGGAACGTGGAGATCCACGTACTGGCCGGGCGTGAAAGTGAACTCCGGCGCCCGCAGCACGAGACGCGTGATGTCGTGCGTCAGCGGCTCGACTGTCTCGACCACCGCCTCGCCATCGCCGATCGCGTGCTCGAGCCGGTAGGCGTCGGGGTCGTAGTGCAACAGCTCGACCACCAGGTCGTGCTCGGGCATCGCGCGGCACATCAGCGAATAGCCGCTGGACTGCTCGGAGTCCGAGAGGGCGAAGTTGGAGTAGCGCTTGAGCACCACCTCGCCCTCCAGCAGGAAGCACTTACAGGCCGAGCACTGGCCCTCGCGACAGCCGTAGACAAGGTTGTAGCCCTGGCGGAAGGCGGCGTCGAGGACCGTCTCATCCGACGCGCAATCGATCTCCTCCCCAATCGGCTCGAAGCGGACCCGCGGACTCATGCCAGCGACACTCCGGTGAGTAGATCAGACTCGGCGAATTCGGCAGTGACCGCCCCCGTTCCGCTCGCACGCTCGCGGTCGGAGTCCACACTCCAGTCCCCGCTGGGCAGTCCCATCTCCTCGGCCACGCGGATGTTGGGGCTGGTGAAGTGCAGGTCGTGGGCCCGGAGGTCGGCGAGCGTCCAGCGGCCCTCGTCGCGTAGATGCGGTTGTCCGATCAGCGTCTGGCCGTCGGCGCGGACGAAGCCGAGGTCCTGGACCACGGCCGAGGCCTCCCAGCCGTGGTAGCGGTCGAGGTAATTGCGATCGCCCGTGTAGCGGCCCGGATTGGATTCGTCCATCCACATACATTCGTGGGAGCAGTAGAAGCGCGTGCGGTCGGTGACTACGCGGTGGCGGCGGTCCTCCTCGGAGACGCACAGCCCCTGGCAGGTCCAGCAGAATGGCGGCGCCAGGTTGATGAAGCTGAGCGGCAGGAACCCGGCGCTCGGGTCGGTGCCCTGGCGGAAGGCCTCCCAGAACGCGCCGTATTCGGCGTACCAGCCCGGGTACTTGTTCTCGAACCACTCGAAGTCGCGCTCGTCCAGCGGGTCCATCCGCCAGAAGCTCAGCGGCCAGGCGGCGAAGGCCAGGATCGCGTGGCGGTGATGGACCCCGGCCACCAGGCGCTCGCGGGCTCGGTCGAACATGTCCGTGGGGATCTCCAGCCCGAGCTGACCCAGCTTCAAGATATACGCGCGGTGCCAGTCGTCGCGCACCCACCGGTCCCACTTGTCCAGGTAGCACTCGGTGTCCGAGCGGTCTCGCGAGAAGTACTCCATCACCACGGCGGAGAAGACGTCGATGAAGGCGTGGTTGATCCAGAACGCCTGCTGCAGGTCGCGCTCGATCAGAGGCGCGTTGTGGTCGTCCTGGAGCACGGTCAGCAGCGTCGCGTAACCGTTGGAGATGTGCCGGGCCTCGTCGGACTGGACGCTCAGGTAGGTGGTGGGGAGGGTGAAGTCGCCGTTGCGCGCGGCGACGTCGGGCAGCGCAACGAAGACGATGTTGGTGAAGGCGGTCTCGGCGACGACCTGAAGCGTGAACGCGCACTGGATCGGGTCCCCGACCATGAAGTGCGAGAACATGTTCAGGGCAGGGTTGGTGAGGACCGAGCCCGACAGAGCCTTCGGCCCGAGGTTCCAGCCTGCCGGGTCGGGTACGTTCTTGGCGTACCAGCGGGCCAGCGACATCTGCAATCCGGTGTGGCGGATCTCGTCGACGAACTGCACGTGGTAGCCGTTGCGCAGCTCGTTGTTGGGCACCGCGCTCATCAGCATCGACATGCAGCGCCCGGCCCCGATCTCGGCGAAGTTGGTGACCGCGATGAACGGCTTGAGGATCTCCAGCCAGCGCTCGTGGGCCTGGTTGGGCATGTCGGCGCGCACGGCGGCGTCGTGGCCGCCATAGACCCGCTCGTCCTTCTCGAGCTCCATCGGCAAGTACTCGCGCATGATGTGCTTCATCGGGTCCTTGGCCTTGTGCGGGAAGCGATAGCGGGTCGGGTAGCGCACCGCCGCCTCGTGGTAGGAGGGCTCCCAGCCGAGCTGAGCGATGCGCTCATGGGTCTGGGTGATGCTGCGACGGCGGGGGGTTGCGCTCATCTGCGGTCACTTCCTCTCTCAGGGCCTGATGGCAACCCGGAGCCTACGCCTCGGCCGAACCGCCGGCTTGTGGTCGGACAACGTCTTCAGACGAGCTGTTTGTCAACATCTGACAATGAGTGAGGACGCTTGGTCGACCGATCCGCTCCCGCCCGAGGCCGTTTCCGTCGTCCGGGCCGAGATCATCCCGCTGGTCGACGGGATCATCGCGGCGATCCGCTCGGAGAACGCCGTCTACGCCGATGTGCTCGGCAGCCCGGAGGGAATCGGCATCCGCCTCGGCATCGAGCAGGCCATCAAGACGTTCCTGCACGCGGTCGAGCGAGGCGAGCGTCCCGGGGGCGACACCGCCGAGGTATGGCGAGCACTCGGCGAGGCCGAGTTCCAGGCGGGTCGGTCGCTGGAGGCGCTGCGAGCGGCGTTCCGGACCGGCACCCGCGCGGCCTGGCGGGGGGCCGCCGACCTCGCCGCGACGGCGGGGATCTCGGCGCCATTGGTGATCGCCCTGGCCGAGGCGATCTTCGTCTACAGCGATCAGCTGGCCTCCGATGTGGTCGAGGGCTACCTGCGGATGCAGTCGGATGAGGCCGGCGAGCGCGAGCGACGGCGTCGGCGACTGGCGACTCTGCTGCTCGATCCCGATGGCCACGATCCCGCCGCGCTCGAGCGCGCCGCGGAACTGGCCCGCTGGTCGCTGCCGAGAATGCTCGCGGCCCTGGCCATCGCCGCCGACTCGCCGGCGGCGATCACCCGCCGCCTCGACGTCGACGTGCTCGCCGGCGCCGACGGCGAGGGGGCCTGGCTGATCGTGCCCGACCCCGAGGGTCCCGGTCGCGCAGCCTCGATTTCCCGGGCCGTCGGGGCCACCAGCGTGGTCTCCGCGCTCGGCCCGGCGGTGCC
>JALYXK010000149.1 GCA_030947145.1 Actinomycetota bacterium | reverse complement strand
CAACGGGGTTCCAGACGCCGCCCCCGCCACCGGAACCACCACCAGGCCCAAGGCCAGAAGCGCGGCCAGCAGCAGCCCGCGCAGCCCGAAAGGGCGATGGGGCAGGCAGAGCTTGGCCAAGCCAGAGGATCGACGACAGAGTTCCAAAACGAGCCCCCAAGCAGGCCATCTAGCCCACGAAATCAAAGCCTCAGGCCGGTCTCCCCACCGCCAAACCAGCCCCGAAGCTCAGATCCTACCAGTGATCGACCGCGGCCTGGGCCGGGCGCCGGTAGGGCGAGTTGGCTCGCCCGGCCTCAGCGGCGGCGTCGGGGCAGCAGCGGGTTGTCCCGGCGAGCTCGGTGTGCGGCGATCGACCGGTGTCCCCGCCCACGCCGGCGGCCGATCACGGCGCTGACGCCGCAGAGCACCAACACGGCCAGGGCAACGATCGCGTCGACGGCCACCCCGGGTGAGACGATCAGTACCACCAGGGCGCACAGGACGGCGATGGCCAGATCGATCAGGAGCGGATTGCGCGTCACAGCGGGAGGCGCCTGAACAGGGGACGCGGGAGATGTCGGAGCACGGCGAATACGGGTTGGAGTATCCGCGGAACCCAGATCGTGTGGGCGTTCGTGGCCAGCGCTCGCACCGTCGCGGCGGCGACCGCCTCCGGCGTGGTGGCAAACGGCGCTGCGGGCAGGCCCGCGGTCATGCGCGTGTGGACGAAGCCGGGTCGGACCACGAGCACGCGGACGCCACTGCCGGCCGACGCGTCGGCCAGCCCCTGGGCCAGCGCATCGAGCCCGGATTTGGCGGCGCCGTAGACCGCGTTTCCCGCTCGCGGCCGCTCGGCCGCGACGCTCGAGAGCACTACCAATTTCCCGGCGCCCTGATCGCGCAGCCGTCGCAGGGAGGCGATCAGCAGCGATCCCGCACCGACCAAGTTCACGTTCAGGATCGCCACCGCCTCGGCGTGGTCGGCCTCCAGACCGGCCTGCGCGCCGAGCTGCCCGACCGCGAGCACGACCAGGTCGACCCCGCCCGGTTGGGCGAAGGCCGCGTCCAGCACGGCCTCGTGTTCGGCGGGATCCTCGGCCTGGGTCAGCCCGATCCGCCCCTCGACGCAGCCGGACGCCCGTAGGTCCTCGAGGGCCAGGGCCAGGCCGGCGGGGTCGCGACCGACCAGGTAGGGCCTGACCAGCTCCTGCGCCGCCATTCGCCGCACGATCGCCAGCCCGATTTCCGAGGTTCCGCCTAGCAGCAGGACGTTGGTCATGCCCGGCCCCCGACCAACCCGGTGCGCAGCGCCAGGTCCGATCGCCACAGACCCTCCGGATCAGCGGCATCGCGGACGGCTCGCCACTCGGCCAGCCGCGGGTACATCGCCGCGACGACGCCGGGGCGCATGCGGGCATCCTTGGTCAAGTAGACCCGGCCGCCCCGCTCGGCCACCAGCTCGTCGCAGCGCATCAGCGCCTCGTAGACGTTCTCCGCGGCGCGGGGAACGTCGAGGGCGAGCGTCCAGCCGGGGATCGGGAAAGACAGCGGAGCCGGGTTGGCGGCCCCGAAGTCCTTGAGCACGGCGAGATAGCAGGGCACCTTGGCCCGAGCCAGGATCCCCATCACCGAGGTCAGAGCATCCTCGCTGCCGCGCGGGACCGCGAGCTGGTACTGCAGCATCCCGTGGCGGCCGTAGAGTCGCGGCCAACGCTCGAGCACGTCCAGCGGGAAATAGTGGCGACCCAGTGGCTCCAGGCGGCCGCGCTCGTGGCGCGGCGCCCGCCGGTACCACAGCTCGTTGAACGCCATCGTGGTGCTCACGCGCAGCGGTCCGCCCGGCCAGCGCTCGGGCACGGTCGCCCGCGCGCGGACGCAGGCTCCGTTCCCCGCGCGCTCGTAGGGCGCGTCGGCGTCGGCGGCGCGCGTCACCACGCCGCGGCCGGCCCGGGGACCGAGCATGTCGATCCAGGCGACACGGTGCGGGCCGCCCGGCTCGGAGAGCAGCGCCAAGGCCGCGTCGAGGTCCTCCGCCCGGTCCGTATCCACGGACAGCATCGGGCCAGTGACCGCGCGCAGGACCACCCGGGCCCAGAGGATCACCCCGGTCAGTCCCATCCCGCCGACGGTCGCCTCGAACAGAGCGTCGTCCGATCCGGGCGTGAGCGTCAGGATCTCTCCGTCGGCTGTGAGCAGCCCCAGCTCGGTCACATGGCTGCCGAAGGTCCCCACGGCGCCGTGATTCTTGCCGTGGATGTCGCTGGCGATGGCGCCGCCGATGGTGACGTGCTGGGTCCCGGGCAAGACGGGAACGATCCAGCCGGCGGGCACCAGCTCGGCGAGCAGCCGACCGAGCGTCACGCCGGCCTGCGCAGTCACCGTCCCGCGCTCCGGGTCGAGTTCGAACCCGGTGAGCCGCGTGGTGTTCAGGACCAGGCCGCCCCCGAGCTGAGCCGCGTCGCCGTAGCTGCGGCCCATCCCCCGGGCGATCGCCCCGGTGTGGACCCCGCTCGCGAGCGCACGTGCGCGGTCGTCCTGCTCCCGGGCCACCGCGCCCCGGAGCTCCGGCTCGTCCCGGGCGCAGAGCAGCGAGACCCGAGCCTGTGGCCCGCCTCCCCAGCCGCTGATGAAACTCGGGGTGAAGCTGGCAGTCGCGCTGGCGGCGAGCGTCGCCTCAGGCGCCAACCTGAACTCCGATCGCGAACACGATGATCCAGCCGGCGGCGGCGAGCGCCAGCAGGCGGTCTCCGATCAGCAGATCCTCCGGCGCCTCGCCCGCGCCGGCCCTGAGCAGCCAGCCGTAACGCAGCAGGCAGGCCGCGAACGGCAGAATCGATATCGGTCGCCACGGAAAGCCGTGCACGGTTGGAAGCCCGAAGGCCCAGGCGCAGTACGCGAACATCGCCGCGGCGCCGCTGGCCACCACCACCGCCTGCAGTCGCCCAGGCGTGTAGCGCTCGAGCACGCTGCGCCGGCTGGCTCCCTGCGCGGCGCTGCGCTTGAGCTCGGCCCAGCGCTTACCCGCCGCGACCATGATCGCGGCGGCGCTGACCACGAGGACGAACCAGCGCGACAGCGCGACCGGGGCGGCGACGCCGCCGGCCAAGGCCCGCAGGACGAAGCCTCCGGCGATCGCGACTATGTCGAGCCACGGCAGCCGGCGCCAGAGCAGCGCGTAGCTCAGCGACAAGGCAACATAGCCGGCTCCCACGCCGGCCAGGGCGGGACGGATCGCGACACAGACTCCGAGACCGGCGGTGATCAGGGTGACGCCGAGACCCACAGCGACGCGGGAGCTGAGCTCACCGGCCGCCACCGGCCGAAAGCGCTTGCGCGGATGTAGCCGATCCTCCGCCGCGTCGCGCACGTCGTTGATCGCGTAGACACCCGACGCCAGCAGGCAGAACGCCGCCCCCGCGAGCAGGACGCGAACGGGCACGTCGTCGGTCCCGAGCGCACCGGCCGCGCCCGCCGCGGCGATCACCAGCACGTTCTTGATCCACTGGCGCGGACGGGCGGTGACCACGGCCGCGCGGAGGTAACCGCGGCTTCGCCGCGCGGCGAGCGACTCGCCGGAGCCCTCAGCCACGACGATCGGCGCCCCGTCGGCCAGAGGTATGCGCTGACGCAGGCTGCGCCTGGCGCCTCCTCTTGGGGCTGGCATCGGCGTTACGGTATGTCTCATTCCTCAAGACCAGCTGTGAGCTTCGTGAAAACCCTCTCAGAGATTCTTTAGGCCGTCCTGGTCAGGGTAGCTCTAGGTTCTCCCGCCATGCCGGTGCAAACCCCCCGCCGATCCCCCTCTCCGCCCGTACTCGTGTTCGGTCGGTCCGCCCCCCCGCCGCGGTTCGCACCGCGCGGCCGGGTCCGGCGGATCGCGGCGATGGCGGCGGGCCTCTGCCTGCTCCCGGCGCTCGTCTCCTATTTCGGCGTGCTGACGCAGCGGTCGGATTCCAGCCTGGGGATCCGGACGGTCGAGTGGATGCGGGACAACGGGGCCCGCGGCCTGGTCAACCGGGTCGAGTCGATCTACTACTCTCTGACCGCGCCGTCGACGGGTGGGCCGAGCCTGCGCCAGCTCCCCTCGCAGCCCGGCGTCGGCGTCGCGTCGGCTCGCCCCGTCCGCCACCGAGTCCACTACTACCGGCCGCGATCGGTCCCGCCGGTACTCCATCCCGCGCTGCCGGGCGAGGGTGTCTGGCGCACCACGTTCGACGCCGGGGGCAAGCGGCCACCGGTCCTGATCACCAGCTTCCGCCCGGATCCGACCTACCCGCGGCTGGTGGCCGGAGTGGCCTGGATCGATCACTCCCGGACCAGCACCAGGCTCTATCCGGGACGACTCGAGCCGAGCGTCCCGCTGCCGTCCCGCGGCCCGATGGAGGTGCCGCCGCGGCTGCGCCGGCGGCTGGTCGCGACGTTCAACAGTGGCTTCAAGCTGCGCGACTCCGGCGGCGGCGTCGCGGTCGCCGGCCACACCTACGCCCCGCTGAAACCGGGTCTGGCGACGCTGATCCGCTACCGGGACGGAGCGCTCGACGTACGGGCCTGGTCCGGCGGCCCGGCGGCCGGCCCGGCGATCCTCTACGCCCGCCAGAACCTGCCCTTGATCGTCAACGGCGGCCATCCCAACCCCAACCTCTCCGATGGTCCGGAGTGGGGCGCCACGCTCGGCAACGCGATCCGCGTCTGGCGCTCGGCGGTCGGCGTCGACCGGCGCGGCAACCTGATCTACGGCGCCGCCAACGACCAGACCGTGGGGTCGTTGGCCGCGATCATGATCCGGGCCGGGGCCGTCCGCGCGATGGAGCTGGACATCAACATCTACTGGACGAGCTTCATCACCTACCGCCGGCCGGGGGCCGCCGGCGCGGCGAACCTGCTGCCGGACATGAGCCGCTCGCCCCAGCGCTACCTGACGCCGGAAGACCGGGACTTCCTGGCCGTCTATCTGCGCTAGAGAGATCCCTAGCGCAAACGGCCGCGGGCCGAGACGGAGAACCCGGTGGCCGTTCGGGTGGCGCTGAGGCTCTGCACCTCGACGTGGGGGTCCTTGAAGATCGTCACCGTGGCCAGGCCGCCGAATGGCACGTCCGGCTGCACGAGCAGCGCGCCGTTCCGGGCGGCGACCGTGGCGGGGACCGTCGCTGTCACGCCCAGGAGCGTCGCCGTTCCCTGGAGCGTCAGCTGGCCGTTGCTCGAGGCCACCGGCGTGACCGACTGGAGAAACGGCACCGCGGAGCGCAGGTCGCTCTCGTCCACCCCTGCGCTGCCGGTGAGCACGTTGCCGCGCTTGCGCAGCGTCGCGTCGCGCACGGTGAGTAACCCTGTGGTCAGCTGGGCGGCCGAGGCATCGAGCGTGCCGACGTCAGAGCTCTGATCGAGCAGGCTGCCCAGGTGGCCCGAGCCCGAGCGGTAGGTGGCCATCCGCACCACCACCTTGTCCGCCTGGTGCCAGAGCAACTCGATCGCCGGAAATGCCGACACCTTGACCTCCAGCACCCGGCCGGACTTGGAGAGCTGATCGCGGATCCGCTGAGCGGCGATCCCGGGGAGCGCCAGCTGCGCGATCACCAGCAGCAGGATCACGACCCCGGGGGTGGCGAGGGCGGCTATCCGGCGCATTCCGGAGGGGGATCAAACAAACACTGAGCGGGCGGCCGGGATGGCCTGGTCCATCAGGGGCGTGATGTCGAGCTCGGGTTCGCTGAGGCGGCGCATGGTGACGCCGTCGGCCAGCGCGAACAGAAACAGCGCGGCGGCGTCGGGATCGACGCGGAGCTCGAGCCGCCCGGCCTGCTGCTTGGCCCGCAGAGCGTCGGCCAGGTGCGAGCGGGTGCTGCGGCCGAGCTCGGCGAGCTCGGCGGCGATCTCTGCGTTGCGCTGGGCGAGGGTGGTCATCTCGTAGAACATGACCGCGGGGGTGGGACCCTCGCCGAGGAAGTCCTCGAACGTGCGCACCAGCGCGCCGAGCACGTCCTGCGCCCCCTCGGCGGCGGCCAGCTCCTGCTCCAGGCGCTGCTTGCGCAGGTCGCATTCGCGGCGGACCACCTCGACGAGCAGTCGCTCCTTGGTCCCGAAGTAGTAGTGCAGCAGGCCGCGCGAGACACCGGCCTCGCGGGCGACATGATCGAAGGTCGCGCCGGCGATTCCGCGCGCGGCGACGCTGACCCGCATCGCCTCGACGATCCTGGCCGCCCTTTCCCCGGCCAGCTCGGGCGGGCCGGGTACCTCGGTTGCGCTCGCCGCCTCCACTGATGGGCGATTCTAGTCCGGCGCAACAGCCCTCGCGCCGCAGCCGAGCTGGGCTCGGCTGCGGGGCATGACTACGAGTGGTTAGACGGCGCTGACCGGACTGGCCGGTGACTCCGACGGCGGGCCGGCGGGCGGGGTGTACTGAAACTCCTCCTCGGCGCCGAACAGCGTGTCGAGGACCTTTGAGCGCAGCCCTTCCGAGCCGGCCAGAGCGGCGCCGCCGCCGATGGCCACGAGCGCCAGTTTGCGGCCCCGCTTGCGCGCCTTGGCGGCCTTCTTCGGCCCTTCGGTCAGTGAGGTGCTGGCGTCCCGGATCGCCTCGATGGCCGTGCGCAGGTCGGCCTGCAGCTTCTTGTCCTCGAGCAGCGTCTTCGGGGTGGTCTTGCCGCTGCTCAGTCGGTCGATCACCTTGCGCGTCGACTCCACGGCCTTCTGGACGTTGTCGCGGATGCTGGGATCCTCGACCAGGCGCTGGATGTACGGATTGGACTTGGCGATGTCGACAAAGTCGGCCGGGTTGAACGGCACCGCAGCTTTTGCCGCCTTCTTACTTAGCTTTGGCATGGCTCTCCTCGTGCAGGGGCGAAGTGGATGAAGATAACCCTACCCCGTAGCCGGCATCGGGAACACAAAGGTCGCACAAAGGCGGCTCAGGCCAATCCCGCGATCCGCTTGCGCGTGGGGCGCCGCTGCAGCGCGGCCTCCAGCACCTCGCCGACCTCGGCCACGAACCGGAATTCGAGGTCTTTGCGCAGGTGCTCGGGGATCTCGTCGATGTCCTGCTCGTTGCGGGCCGGCGCGACCACGCGTTTGATCCCGTTGCGCTGGGCGGCCAGCGCCTTCTCCTTGAGTCCGCCGATCGGCAGCACCTGGCCGGTCAGGGTGATCTCTCCGGTCATGGCGACGTCGCCGCGCACCGGCCGGCCCGAGAGCAAAGAGGCCAGCGCCGTGACCATCGCCACCCCGGCGCTGGGGCCGTCCTTGGGGGTGGCGCCGGCCGGGACGTGGATGTGGATGTCGTGGGTTGCGAACCAGTCTTCGGCGAGCTCGGGGAACAGCTCGCCGGCGTCGCTGCGCACGTACGAGAGCGCGGCCTGCGCGGATTCCTTCATCACATCCCCCAGCTGTCCGGTGATGGTCAGGCGCCCCCGGCCCGGCATCGCCGTTGCCTCGATGAACAGGACTTCGCCGCCGACCGGGGTCCAGGCCAGGCCGGTGGCCACCCCCGGCCGCGAGGTCCGCCGCCGGGCCTCGGAGAAGAACCTGCGCTTGCCGAGCAGCTCGTGGACGCGCGGCTCGGTGATCGTCACCTTGCGCCCGCCCTTGCCCTCGGCCACCTGCCGGGCGACCTTGCGGCAGATGCTCCCGATCTCGCGCTCGAGCTGCCGCACGCCGGCCTCGCGCGTGTAGTCCGCGATGATCGCGCTGAGCGCAGTGTCACTGAAGGCGATCCGGCTCTTGCTCAGGCCGTTGCGGGCGATCTGGCGCACCACCAGATAGCGCCGGGCGATCTCGAGCTTCTCCGCCTCGGTGTACCCGGCCAGGCGGATCACCTCCATACGGTCGCGCAGCGGTCCGGGAATCGTGTCCAGGGTGTTCGCCGTGGTCACGAACATCACGTTCGAGAGGTCGAACGGGAGGTCGAGGAAGTGATCGCGGAACGAGTGGTTCTGCTCGGGGTCGAGCACCTCGAGCATCGCGCTGGAGGGGTCACCGCGGAAGTCCGAGCCCATCTTGTCGATCTCGTCGATCATCAACAGCGGGTTGTTGGCCCCGGCGTCGCGCAGGGCCCGGAGGATCGTGCCGGGCATCGCCCCGATGTAGGTTCGGCGGTGGCCGCGGATCTCGGCCTCGTCGCGCACCCCGCCGACGCTGATCCGCTCGAATTCGCGGCCGAGCGCCCGGGCCACCGAACGCCCCAGCGAGGTCTTGCCCACGCCCGGCGGACCGGCAAAGCAGAGGATCGAGCCCGACGGCTGCTGCTCCCGCCCTTCGGTCAGCGACCGCACCGCCAGAAACTCGAGGATCCGTTCCTTGACCTGCTCGATGTCGTAGTGGTCCTGATCGAGGATCGTGCGCGCGTGGGCCAGGTCGAGGTTGTCCGGAGTCGACTTGTCCCACGGCAGCGCGGCGATCCATTCGAGATAGCCGCGCACCACGCCGTATTCGGCCATCGCGGGCTGCAGCCGGGCCAACCGCGAGAGCTCGCGGTCGGCCTGCTTGCGGACGTCCTGCGGCAGGTCGATCGCGTCGATCCGCTCGCGCAGCTCGTTGACCTCGCCCTGGACCTCGTCGGCCTCCCCCAGCTCCTCCTGGATCGCTTTCAGCTGCTGGCGCAGGAAGTACTCGCGCTGGCCCTTCTCGAGCTCGGACTGGACCTGGGACTGGATCTTGGTGCCGATCGCCACCACCTCGAGCTCGCGGGCCAGGATCTCCGAAAGCCGTCGCAGGCGCTTGGCCACGTCGCGCTCCTCCAGCAGAGCTTGCTTCTCCTCGGTCTTCAACCGCAAGGCGCCGGCGATCAAGTTGGCCAGCGCGCTCGGATCCTCGACGTTGGCCACCATCAGCTGCAGCTCCTCCGGGAGGTAGGGGACCTCCTGGACGATGCTGGTGAACGTGTGCTGGACGTTGCGCATCAGGGCGGTCAGCTGGGTGTTCTGCTTGACCACGTCGGGCGCCTCGGCGATCTCGGCCAGCAGGTAGGGCTCGGTCTCCACCCAGCGCTCGATCCTGACCCGCTGGGAACCCTGGATCAGGACCCGCAGCGTTCCGTCGGGGACGCGAATCATCCGGGCGACGACCCCGAGCACACCGACGGGGTAGAGCTCCTCCGGCGTGGGAGATTCGGTCTCGGGGTTGCGGCTGGCCACCATCACGATCGAGCGGTCCCCGCTGAGCACGTCGTTGATCAGCTCGACGCTGCGCTTCTGCCCGACGTTGAGCGGGACGAGCATGTCGGGGAACGTCACCGCGTCGCGGAGCGGGAGCACTCCGGCGCGCTCGGGCAGCTCCCTGGTCCGGCCGACGGAGACCTCGCGGGGACCGCCGTCGGGAAGCCCGACTTCGATCACTTCGGCTTGCCGCTCTCGATCGGGACGGCTCGGGGTCGCGACTCGGCGACGGCCAGCGGCAGCTCGACGGTCAGCATGCCGTCCTCGTAGCGGGCCTTGGCGTGCTCGGCCTGGACCTCGGCCCCGAGCTCGACGATCCGCCGGAACGGTCCCCGCTCGATCTCCACCTGCTGGTAGACATCGCCCTCGACCGCGGCCGGGTCGCGGCGGCCGGAGAGGATCAGCGTGCGTCCCTGGATTTCCAGCTCGAGCTCCTCGGGCGCGACCCCCGCCAGCTCGGCGGTGACGACCGCTCGCGGAGGGTCGGGCGTGTAGGCCACGTCGATGGCGGGCGAGAAGCCGCCCCTCCGGCGCGAGATCCCGGCGCGTTCGAACACGTCGCCGAACAATTCATCCATCTCACGCCGCATCCGGTCGAAGTTGGCAAACAGGTCCCGCTCGGGCATCGGCTAAGGGTATCCGGGGGCCGGGTCCCGATTGCCCCCGACGCTGAACACGGCGCCGTCGTGGGCCAGCTCAACCGGCCCGGCGTACGCGTCGCCGGCCTCGCCGCGGACCCACTCGGAGTCGAGCTCGTCGGAGAAGTGCGTCACCACCAGCCGGCGGGCACCGGCCAGGCGGCCGTGCTCGCCGGCCTCGCGCGGCGTCAGATGACCGCGCGCGCCGCTGCGCTCGGGGCGCGGGAGCGTCGGCTCGATCATCAGCATGTCGGTGTCGCGCGCGAGTTGCACGATCTCGTCGTTGGGGCTGCAGTCGGCGCTGAAGGTAAATCGCGCGCCGTCCTGCGCGGTGATGTCGACGGCGAAGGTCCGCGTGTAGTGGGGCACCTCGCGGAAGCGGATGCCCAGCGGCCCGAGGTCGAGCTGATCGCGCTCGCCGTATTCGTGCAGTTCGAAGGCGGTCTCGATCAGTTCTTCGTGGCCCAGGCAGGAGACGATCTGGCGAAACTTCTGGGCGGCGCCGGTCGGGGCGTAGAGCTGAGGATGCGCCGGCGCGGAGGTGCCCGGCCAGCCGGCCACAGGAACGGGCTGCTGACGCGGCGCGTAGGTGAGCGCGTAGCTGTAGGGGATCAGGTCGAAGAAGTGATCCGAATGCATGTGGGTGATCAGCACCGCGTCGAGATCGACGTAGTCGCAAACCGTGCGCAGCTTCGAGAAGACGCCGTTGCCGCAATCGAGCAACAGCGCATAGCTCCCCTCCCGGATCAGGTAACCGCTACACGCCCCCCCTTCGTCTTGCCAAGCCGGCGATTTGCCGAGCACGGTGACCTGCACACCGCTCCTCTCTGGTGACATCTGACACTCTACCCCCGTGGCCGTGGGAAGCGTACAGACGCTGCTCCTGCCCGCCGTGGTGACCCGGCGCTTCGAGGTCGCGGTTCTCGTGCTCGGCGTCGGACTGCTCGTTGGATTCGCCACGTCGCGACTGATGGCCCGGGACATCGGGCTGCTGGAAGGGGTCCCGCCGTTTCAGAAGGCGCTGTACCCGCTCGGCACCGCCTTCACCGCGTACGGGGTGGCCGTGCTGATCCCCCACGGCAACGGCCTGATCGCGGTGTTCGTGGCCGCGATCTCGCTCGGGATCCGACGCCCGGACCTGCGCGGCTACTTCGAGCGCCAGGCCGCCGGCCTCGTCGAGCTGGTCAAGCTCGGGAT
>JALYXK010000147.1 GCA_030947145.1 Actinomycetota bacterium | reverse complement strand
CAGTTGGCCCATGCCGCCCGGGGGTGCCGGGAACGCGCCGGGCTCTCGGGACAGGCGGCGCCCGACGCCGAGCCGCCACCGCCCGGACTGAGCGCGGCCGTCGCGAGCGAGCTCCAGGCCGCCAATGCACGGCTGCCCGAGCGCCACCGCGAGGCGATGGCTCTGCGCGAGCTGCTGGGACTGCACTACGACCAGATCGCCGCGGTGACGGGCCTGGAGACGGCGGCCGTCGGGCCGCTGCTGGCCCGGGCTCGCCTGCGGTTGCGGGTGGAGCTGCGCGGCCCGCTGCCGCTCAGCGGCAAGGTGTGCACGGCGCAG
Source organism: Actinomycetota bacterium (assembly GCA_030947145.1). GTDB lineage: Bacteria > Actinomycetota > Thermoleophilia > Solirubrobacterales > Solirubrobacteraceae > Palsa-465. Next base: position 11,946 of record JALYXK010000147.1, on the reverse strand, counting down.
GACAGGGCGATCCGACTGCTGGCCGGGCGCCAGGATTCCGAGCCGGTCTCCAGCCAGGACGAGGGCTGGCTGCTCGCGCACCTCGGCGACTGCGAGCCGTGCGAGCGGGCGCACGCGGCAATGCTCGAGGCTTCGGTCTGCTACCGGGGATGGTGGGTGGAAGACCAGCTCCCGGTTGCCGGATGATCGCGCCCGCCCGCCGGCTCCGCACCCCGAACGCGACGCTCGAACTCGGCGGACGGCCGTGGTTGATGGGGATCGTCAACGCGACGCCCGACTCCTTCTCCGACGGCGGGCGTCATCAGACCCTCCAGGAGCGCGTCGAGCTCGCCCGCGCGCAGCTCGCCGCGGGGGCTGACGTGATCGATATCGGCGGCGAGTCGGGGGTCACCAACCGGCCGGCCATCGACCCCGGCAAGGAGATCGGCCGGGTCGTGCCGCTGATCGAGAGGGTGGCCGGAGAGCTCGGAGCGCTCGTCTCGGTCGACACCTACAAGCCCGCGGTGGCCCGGGCGGCGATCGCGGCCGGCGCGGCGATCGTCAATGACGTCAGCGGCCTGCGCGACCCTGCGCTGGCCGACGTCTGCGCGCAGACCGGGGCGGCGCTGATCGTGATGCATACGCGCGCGGCGCCCAAGCAGAAGCTGCATGATCCCTCCTACGACGGACGCATCGTGCCCGACGTCAGGGAGTTCCTGGCCGAGCGGATCGCGCTGGCGCTCGACCGCGGATTGACCCCTGAGCAGATCATGGTCGATCCGGGGCCCGACTTCGCCAAGACCCCCGCCCAGACAGTCGAGGTGCTGCGCGCCCTCGCCGGTCTGCATCGGCTCGGCTTTCCGCTGCTGCTCGCCGTGTCCCGCAAGGATTTTGTCGGCGCGATCACCCGCCGGGCGCCGCGCGAGCGGTTGGGCGGCACGCTGGCGGCGATGGCCTTCGGGGTCGACGCCGGGGCGCACGTCGTGCGGATACACGACGTCGGCCAGGCCGCGGATTTTCTCGCCGTGCAGAGCGTGCTGCGCGGAGCGGCCGAGATCGACCCGGGGTTGCGGATCTCCGACGCGCTGCGCTGGGAACCCCGGTCCGACCCCAGCGCGCTGTAGATTGACGGTTTGAGAATCGCCGGTCGCTGGCTCAACGCGACCGGAGCCCACCGATACACGCCACCCGGAGGTCATCACATGCCCGTACTCGATCGTGGAGCGCTCGAGGAGAGCCCGCTCGCCGACATACATTCAATCGCGTCGGAGCTGGCGATTGACGGCTACCGCCGCCTGCGCCGGGAAGCTCTGATCGACGCAATCATCGAACGGCAGGGCGGCGCCGCGTCAAAGCCGGCGCGCCGGCCCCGGAGGTCGTCGGCCAAGACCGAGGCGGCCGAGACGGATGCGACGGACGCGACGGCCGAGACGGCCGAGACGGCCGCGACGGACGATAAGCCCGAGAAGGTCGACAAGCCCGCCCGGGGAGCGAAGGCCGATAAGCCCGATAAGCCCGCCCGGAGCCCGAGAGCCGACCGGAGCGCAAGAACCGAGAAGGCCAGCCAGGACTCGACTCAGGACGAGCCGAGTCCGCGCGCCGCGAGGGAACCGGCCAAGGACGAGGCCGACGAGACCGACGAGGCCGAGCAGTCCCGGCGACGGCGCGGACGCCGGGGCGGTCGTGGACGGTCCGAGGCCAGGCCCGACGCCAGGCCGGACGCGCGCACCAACGGCTCGACGGAGGAGCCGGATTCCCGCGAGGCCGAAGACGAGCCGGTCGTCGAGGGCATGGTCGAACTGCTCGCCAACGGCTCCGGATTCGTGCGCGTGGACCCGCCCGACCCCTCGGATGAGGATGTCTACATCTCCGCCGCGCAGGTCAAGCGCTGCGAGTTGGTCTCCGGAGACCGCGTGGGCGGACCGCGGCGGACGCCCCGGCGCTCGGAGCGGTTTGCGTCGCTGGTCAGGATCGACACGATCAACGGTCGGCCGGCGTCGGAGCTGGCCGACGGTGCGCGCTACGACGAGCTGCCCGCCGCCTTCCCGATGCAGCGCTTTCGGCTGGGCTCCGAGGATCCGACTGTGAAGGCGATCGAGTTCCTGACCCCGTTCGGCCGCGGCTCGCGGGTGACGATCGTCGGCGCCGCACGTTCCGGTAAGAGCGAGGCCCTGCGCCGGCTCGTCGATGCGCTGGTGGGCGATGAGGAGCTGCAGCTCCACGTCGTGCTCGCCGGCGTCCGGCCAGAGGAGATCCCCGGCTGGTCAGACGAGAAGCTCACACCCGCCGCGGCGATCAGCCTCGCGGCCTCGGCGGACGCTCAGGACCACGCGGTCGAGCTGGTGATCGACCAGGCTCGGCGGATCGCGGCCCGCGGAGCCCACGCGGTGGTGCTGATCGACACGCTGGACGGATTGCATCCGCATTCGGCCCGCAAGGCGATCGCGGCGGCCCGGAACATCGTCGACGGCGGCTCCTTGACCGTGATTGCCACGGCCACCGCGCCGATCGGCGGAGAGACCACGGTGATCGCGCTCAACGCGGCGCTGACCAGCACCGGGCGCTTTCCGGCGATCGACCTGGGCGGCAGCGGGACGATCCGGCCCGAACTGCTCGTCGGCGAGGCCGGCGCCGAGGCGATCGCCGCCGCCCGCGCCGAAGCCCTGGACAGCTAGTAGGCCGTGCAGCGCGAGCGGTGTCGCGGCTGCGCCTTGTAGCGCGGGAGCTGACCGCGCTGCCAGAGCAGCTGGTCGAGTTCGGCGGCCGAGCACCCCGGCCGGGCGGCGACGATCAGCTCGACGGCGTGTAACGCGCAGGCCCGGATCTCGACCTCCGCCGCCGCGCCGGGCTCGATCAGCTCACCGCGCTCGATCCGCGCGGTGAGCTCGTCGGCGAAGGTCAACACGCCGTCGAGCCGCAGAACGTGGGGCACGAGGTTGTCGGCGAACATGGTCAGCCGGTCGAGGTCCCCGAACCGGCCGGCCCGAGCCCGCGCGATGTCGGCGGCGGCGATCTGGGCGCGCTTGAAGAACGGCACGGCGAAGCCGTCGTAGCTCGAACTGTCGGCGAAGCAGCTCCAGCCGCCGAGGCGCTGGGCCAGCGCGACCGCGGAGCCGCCCGCCGAGTCGACGACGCCGGCGAACGACCCGGCGTGCTCGTCGCGGACGTGAGAACCGAAGTCCTGCAGCGACTCGGCGAACAGCCCGATCAGCTCGTGGTCAGGATCCTGTCCGAGCGTCGGGGCGAGCTCGGCGGAGCCGATCCGCGCGAGCTCGGCGGCGCTCCACGGACCGCGCTGCTCGAACCGATCGCTCAGGCCCCCGGCGATCGTGGCGTAGCCGGAACGACCGGGGGGTTTGCGCAGGGTCGGGAACCAGCCGGAGCCGAAGTTGATCGCGTCCAGGGTCAGCCAGTAGGCGCAGAGGGCTTCGCGCTCGGCGGCCGCCAGCGGCGACGGGGGGTTGGGTCGCAGAAGTTGGCGAGGCAGCGTGGCCGCGTACCCGGGGATCACCTCGGCCTCGACCCGCACGTGGCGCGCATGCTCGGCCACGCGGGCACAGGCCTCGCGGATCTGGTTCACCAGGTCGCTCATAACGCGGAGCATGACGCCCCCCACCGCCGGTCGAGCGCCGCTTCGGTGGGCCCGGTGACGACCTCCCGGGTCGCTACCGTCTATAGGGCAGACATGCTCGAGACCACCGACCAACTGGACCAGCTTCTCTCCGGCCTGAACGACCCGCAGCGGGAGGCCGTGACTCACGGCGAAGGACCGCTGCTGATCCTCGCGGGCGCCGGCTCGGGCAAGACCCGGGTGCTCAGCCATCGGATCGCCTACCTGGTGGCCACCGACGCCGCCAAGGCCGGCGAGATCCTGGCCATCACGTTCACGAACAAGGCGGCCAACGAGATGCGAAGCCGCGTGGAGCTGCTGGTCGGGCGACGAGTGCGCGCGATGTGGGTGATGACCTTCCACGCCGCCTGCGCGCGGATGCTGCGCGCCCACGCCGACAAGCTCGGCTACACGCGACAGTTCACGATCTACGACACGGCCGACTCCCGCCGGCTGGTCAAGCGCTGCCTCGACGACAACGGGATCGACACCAAACGCTTCACCCCGGGCTCGATTCACAGCCAGATCTCCGACGCCAAGAACAAGCTCCGCGACGCGGACAGCTACGCCCAGATGGTCGGATCGTTCTTCGAGCAGACGGTGGCCGACGCGTATCGCAGCTACGAGCGCGAAATGCATCGGATGAACGCGATGGACTTCGACGATCTGCTGGTCCGCGCCGTCAACGTGCTCGAGCTCTTCCAGGAGGTCCGCGACCAATACGCTGCCACGTTCCGCCACGTGATGGTCGACGAGTACCAGGACACCAACCAGGTCCAGTACCGGTGGCTGCAGCTGCTGGCCGGGGGCACCGCCGACGAAGTCGGTGCTCATCGCAACCTGGCCGTGGTGGGCGATCCGGATCAGTCGATCTACGGCTTCCGCGGGGCCGACATCCGCAACATCCTCGAGTTCGAGGACACCTTTCCCGACGCGCTGGTGGTCAAGCTCGAGCAGAACTACCGCTCGACCCAGACCATTCTCGACGCCGCCAACGCTGTGATCGCCAACAACCGGGGGCGCAAGTCGAAGCTGTTGTGGACCGACCTCGGCCAGGGCGACCCGATCAAGCTGCGCGAGCTCGACGACGAGCACGCCGAGGCCCGGTTCGTCACCGGCGAGCTGCAGCGCCTGGTCGACGAGGGCATCTCGCGCGCGGAGATCGCGGTGTTCTACCGAACCAACGCGCAGTCGCGGGTGCTCGAGGACACGCTCGTCCGGGCAGAGATTCCCTACCAGGTGATCGGGGGGACGAAGTTCTATGAGCGCGCCGAGATCAAGGACACGATCGCCTACCTGACCACGCTGGTCAACCCCCAGGACGTCGGGGCATTCACCCGGATCGTCAACTCGCCCCGTCGCGGGATCGGTTCGACCTCGCTCTCGCGGGTGATCTCATTTGCCAACACGATCGGAGCCTCGATCTGGGACGCCGCGTCCGACCCCGGTCAGGTTCCCGGGCTCGGAGCCGCCGCCGTCAAGGCGCTGACCCGCTTCATGGGCACGATGCACGTGCTGCGCGAGCGCGCGCAGCTGGATGACTCGGGCGCCGGCCGGGTTAGCGAGGCCGGACGCCGAGCGGCCGGCGAGGACACCCAGATCGCCTCGCTGCTGAACGACGTGCTCCAGGAAACCGGTTACCTCGAGGCGCTCGAGGCCGAGCGGACGATCGAGGCTCAGGGGAGAATCGAGAACCTCCAAGAGCTGGTCAACGTGGCCGCGGAGTACGACCTCTCCGCCTCCGAAGAGCATTCCCTGGCCGAGTTCCTGCAGCAGGTCGCGCTGGTCGCCGATGCCGACGAGCGCACCGACGACGACGGGCTGGTCACGCTGATGACCCTTCACAACGCCAAGGGGCTCGAGTATCCGATCGTGTTCATCATCGGGTGCGAGGAGGGCGTCTTCCCGCATTCTCGCGCGCTCGACGAGGGTGGGCTGGAGGAGGAGCGGCGCCTCTGCTACGTGGGAATCACGCGCGCCCAGCGCGACCTATATCTGACCTTTGCCCGCACGCGCACCGTCTTCGGGGCGCGAAGCTACGGCGCCGTGAGTCGCTTCCTGGCCGAGATACCGCCAAACCTGACCGACCGGGACGAGCCGCCGCCCCGGCCCGGTGGCCTGACCCGTCCCCGGGCGATGTCGTGGGCCTCGGGGAAAGACGACACGCCGGCACCGACCGCCTACCGGATGGGCGACGATGTCGTCCACGCGGCCTTCGGTGAGGGCGTGGTGACCGGCGTCGAGCCGGGCGGGATCGTGGTGATCCGCTTCAGCAAGGACCGCTCCGAGCGCAAGCTCGTTGCCGAGCTGGCGCCGATCTCCAGGAGTCGTGGGTCCTGAGCGTCCCGGCGATCCTCTAGCGTCCTGCCGATGGCGGTCAAGGTCATAGATGGAAGGGCGATGGCGGCACGGGTGCGCGCCCGGGTCGCGGACGAGGTGAGCGCCGAGGTCCAGCGCAGCGGCCAGGCTCCGGGCCTGGCCACAATCCTGGTCGGCGACGATCCCGCCTCGGCGATCTATGTGGCCAGCAAGCGCAAGGCGTGCGCCGAAGCCGGGATCGCCGACTACCACCGCCACCTGGCGGCCGATACCAGTCAGGCCGAGGTCGCCGCGGTGATCGAGCAGTGCAATGTTGACCCGGCGATCAACGGGATCCTCCTGCAGCTGCCGGTTCCGCCCGGGCTGCAGGGCGCGGCGCTGACCGGGCTGATCTCGCCCGAGAAGGACGTCGACGGCCTGACCCCGATCAGCGCCGGGAGGCTAGCTCAGGGCACCCCCGGCCTGCGCCCCTGCACCCCCCTTGGGGTGGTCGAGCTGCTCGACTCCGAGCAGGTCGAGCTGGAGGGCGCGCAAGCGGTCGTCGTCGGCCGCTCAGACCTGGTGGGCAAGCCCGTGGCCGCGCTGCTGCTGGCCCGCAACGCGACGGTGACGATCTGCCACTCGCGCACGCGGGACCTGGCCGCCGTGTGCTCCCGAGCCGACGTGCTCGTGGCCGCCGTCGGCCGGCCGCGGCTGCTCGGCGCCGCGCATGTGAAAACCGGCGCCACGGTGATCGACGTCGGGGTAAATCGCACCGACACGGGATTGGCCGGCGACGTCGACTTCGAGGCCGTGCTCCAGCGGGCCAGCGCGATCACCCCGGTTCCCGGCGGGGTCGGCCCGATGACGATCGCGATGCTGCTGAGCAACACGCTCGCCGCCACCCGGATCCAGCATGCCCATCCCGTGGCCAGCGCGTAAGCGGGGGGGCGCGGGAGAGCCGCCGGCCTCGCCCGGTCCTGGCTCGCCGGTCCCGCGAGCGGCCGGGGCGCCGGCGCGGGCTCCGGCCGGGGAGTTGCTGAGCACGATCAGTGCGCTGCTGCTGTTGGTCTGCACCTTCGGGCTGAAGTGGTTCGGCGTGGTGAGCCGCCCGGGTGTTGGCGGGGACGCCGGCAAGCAGTCGGCCGCGGGGGCCTGGACCGAGCTCACGGTCCTCCGCTGGCTCGTGCTGCTCACCGCACTGGTGGCGCTCGGATCCGTGGTGATCCACGTCACCCAGCGCTCACACGGCAGTCAGACCAACACCGCCCTGCCGGTGACTCTGCTCGGCGCGCTGACCTCGCTGCTGCTGTTCTACCGCCTGCTGATCGACCTCCCGTCTCCGCATACCGTGGTCGACGTCAAGCTCGGCGGGTTTCTCGGACTGCTGTCGGCGATCGGAATCGCGTTGGGCGGGCTGGAGTCGCTGCGCGACCTGCGCCACCGGACCCGGGTGCAGCCGAGGTCGAGACGGCCGCCGAATCTGGCAGTTGACCGATCCGGGCGCTAGGGTGCAAACACCGGACTGGGGACTGGGCCGAGCAGGACCGTGGTCGATTTCCTCGAATCGGTGCAAGGATTCTGTGTCCAACGTTTGGAGGGCCAGTGAAGGTGGATAACGTCACGCGCGAGGAGCAGATCGTTGGGGGTCTCGCGCTCTTGCTCTTGCTCGACTTGCTGATTCTTCCGTGGTTCTCTCCCACCGGAATATCGCTCACAGGCACTGACAGTCCAGACAGCCTGCTTGGCCTCCTGAGCGTCATCGCTTTGCTGCTCCTAATCGCCGATCTTGCCGTCGAGCGCTTTAGTCCCCAGATCCAGGTTCCCGCTCTCGGTGGCAGCCGCGCGACAACTCGGTTTGTTTTGGCGGCTGCTGCAGCGGGTTTTATGGCCCTCAAGTTTCTGCTTCAGTTGAGTCATTTCAGTGATCTCGGCTTTGGATTTTGGCTCGGCGCACTCCTTGCCGGCGCGCTGGTCTACTTCGCGATGCAGGCGCGTAGCGGAAGCGTGTCATTCCCGACGAGGCCCAGAAGCGGGACGACCCCTCGGGGCGGAACGCCGGCCTGAGCAGCGAGCCGGGCGCAGCCACCGTGGAGTTCGATCGGTCCAGGCTGCGCCCGGGCGAATGGATCGTGGGCGCCGGGTCGCTGGTGCTGCTGGCGTCCACGTTCCTGTTGAACTGGTACGCCCTCAGCGGCCCGCTGGCGCGGACCGCGTCGAAGTTCCTGGGGTTGTCGACCTCGGTCAACGGCTGGCACGCGCTGTCGAGTCTGCGCTGGCTGATCGTCCTGACCGGGCTCGCCGGGCTCGGGGTCTTCTACATCCAGGCCAGCCGGCGCGCTCCCGCGCTGCCGGTCAGCTCGACCATGATCGTCACGGTGCTCGGGTTACTGACCTCGATCGCGCTGTTCTATCGCGTGGTCATCGACGAACCCGGCGGCTACAGCGACATACAACTGCGGTTCGGGGCGTTCGCCGGCCTGCTCAGCGCGATCGCCATCGTGGTCGGCGGATACCGGTCGCTGCGCGAGGATGGAATCGCCCCGGCCGATGGTCCCGCCGAGATCGAGACGGTCAAGCTCGGCAACTAGAATCGGGCGTCGGATGCTCGATCGCGCCCAGGTTCTTCACGTCGCCCGCCTCGCCCGGCTCGAGCTGAGCGACGAGGAGGTCGAGCGGATGGCGGCCGAGCTCTCCAAGGTGCTCGACCACATCGAGAAGATCGGCGAACTCGACCTCGAGGGGGTCCCGCCCACCTCGCACGTGGTCGACGTTGTCAACGCGCTCCGGCCCGACGAGCCGCGGCCGTCGCTGCCCGTCGAGGTGGCGCTGTCCTGCGCTCCAGATCCGGTGGCCGGTGGATTCGGCGTCCCGAGCCCTGGCGCAGCCGCCGAATGAGCGAACTGATCGACCTGACGGCCGCCGCCGCGGCGGAGGCCGTGCGCTCCGGGAAAACTGATCGCACCGAGCTGTTCGAGGCCTACCGCTGCCGGGCGGCGCAGGACGAACTGAACGCGTTTACATGGGTGGCCGACGGTCCGCCCGTCGATTCTGAGCGCGAGCGTGCGAGCCGCGAACACGAGCTCGGGGGCGTTCCGCTCGCCGTCAAGGACCTGTTCTGCACCGAGGGGGTTCCCAGCCAGGCCGGTTCGCGGATCCTGGAGGGTTACCGGCCTCCGTACACCGCCACGGTCGTCCGCCAGCTCGCCCAAGCCGGAGCGCCGCTGCTGGGAAAGACCAACCAGGACGAGTTCGCCATGGGCTCCTCGAACGAGAACTCAGCCTATGGGCCGGTGCTGAACCCGTGGGACCACTCGCGCGTCCCGGGCGGCTCCTCGGGCGGCAGCGCCGCCGCCGTCGCGGCGGGACTGGCGCCGTGGGCGATCGGCACCGACACGGGCGGCTCGATCCGCCAGCCGGCCGCGCTCTGCGGGATCGTCGGAATGAAGCCCACCTACGGAGCGTGCTCGCGCTACGGGATGATCGCCTTTGCCTCCTCGCTCGACCAGGCCGGGCCGCTGACCCGCGACGTGACCGATGCCGCGCTGCTGCTCAGGCACATGGTCGGACACGATCCCTGCGACTCGACGTCGCTGGCCTTCCCGGGCTCGATCGAGTTGCCCCGACGGGAGCACCTGAAGGGGATCAGGCTGGGCGTCCCGGAGGAGCTGACCGGCTCGGACGGCGGCGTAGAGCCCGGTGTCCGGGAGAGCTTCGAGGCGACGCTCGAACTGGCCCAGCGCCTCGGCGCCACGGTCGAGCCCTGCCGGCTGCCGCACGCCCCGCACGGTCTCTCGGCCTACTACCTGATCGCCCCGGCCGAGGCCTCGGCCAACCTCGCCCGGTTCGACGGGGTCCGCTACGGGCTGCGGGTCGACGGCGACGACCTCGTCTCGATGTACTGCCGGACCCGGGCGGCCGGGTTCGGACCGGAGGTCAAGCGCCGGATCATGCTCGGCACCTACGCGCTCTCCAGCGGCTACTACGACGCCTATTACGCGACAGCGCAGAAGGTCCGCACCAAGATCTCCGAGGATTTCCGCGCGGCGTTCGCCAAGTTCGATTTCGTGGTCACGCCGACCAGCCCCTGGACCGCGTTCGAGCTCGGGGCCAAGACCGATGATCCCCTGGCGATGTACCTCAACGACTTCTGCACCGTGCCGATGCCGCTGGCCGGCATCCCCGCGATCTCGATTCCCTCGGGGCTCAGTCAAGGCCTGCCGGTCGGCTTCCAGCTCGCCGGCCCCGCGTTCAGCGAGAACGCGCTGCTGGACGCCGCGTTCGCGCTCGAGCAGGCGATCGGGTTCGACGGCAGCCCGGCCCGGCGGACCGGAGGGCGCCAATGACCGGCACTGATGCGGGGAGGCCGGGGTGACGGACTACGAGCCGGTGATCGGCTTGGAGATCCACGTCCAGCTGAAGACCCGGACGAAGATGTTCTGCGGCTGCGCGCTGTCCTTCGGGGACCCCCCGAACACTCACACCTGCCCGGTCTGTCTGGGGCTGCCCGGGAGCCTGCCGGTGATCAACGCGGGGGCGGTCGACTTCGCGCTGATGATCGGGCTGGCCCTCGGCTGCGAGATCGCCGAACGCTCCCTGTTTCACCGCAAGAACTACTTCTATCCCGACCTGCCCAAGGGCTACCAGATCTCCCAGTACGACGTGCCGATCTGCCGGGGCGGGCGGCTGGGCGATGTCCGCATCCACCGGGTCCACCTCGAGGAGGACGCCGCGAAGTTGACCCACCTCGGCGAGAGCGGCCGGATCCACGGCTCGAGCTCGAGCGTCGTGGACTTCAACCGGGGCGGAACGCCGCTGGTGGAAATCGTCACCGAGCCCGACGTGCACTCGCCTGAGCAGGCGCGCGAGTGGCTGACGCTGCTGCGGGCGACGCTCAAGGCACTCGGCGTCTCCGACGTCAACATGGAGGAAGGGTCGCTGCGCTGCGACGCCAACGTGTCGGTGCGACCGGTCGGATCCACGGAGCTGGGGACCAAGACCGAGCTGAAGAACATGAACTCGTTCCGGTACCTCGCCAGCGGCGTGCGCGCCGAGATCGAGCGGCAGATCGCCCTGCTCGAGTCCGGCCGGCCGGTGGTGCAGGAGACACTCCACTTCGACCCGAGCTCCGGGCGGATCAGCTCGCTGCGCTCCAAGGAGGAAGCCCACGATTACCGCTACTTCCCCGAGCCGGACCTGGTCCCGGTGCTGGCCACCGAGGAGATGGTCGCCACCGCCCGCGCGGCGCTGCCCGAACTGCCGGCCGCCCGGGCGCTGCGGTTCGAGCGCGACTTGGGCTTGAGCGCTGAGCGGGCCCGCGAGCTGGCTTTCCGGACCGAGCGGGCCGACTACTTCGAGGCCGCTCTGGCGGCCGGCGAGGCCGACATCGATGCGGCCACGGTGGCGAACTGGATCTCGCAGCTGGTCGAGCGAATCGGCGGGGATACCGACCCTGCCGCCTCGAGGGTCACGCCCGCGAGCCTGGCCGCGCTGGTGTCGATGGTCGCCTCCCGGCAGGTCAACCGCGATGCCGCTCGCGACGTGCTCACCAAGCTCGTCGACGCCGGCGGCCACCCGCGCCAGATCGTGGAGCGGGAGGGGCTGGGCGCGATCGCCGCCGACGACGCCGGGCTGGCCGAGATCGTCGCCCGCGCGATCGCCGCCGACCCCGACGCGGTGGCCAAGGTCCGCGCGGGCAACCTGAAGGCGATCGGTCCGCTCGTGGGCTTCGTCAAGCGCGAGACCAAGGGCCGAGCGGACGGCGGCGAGGTCACCCGGATGCTGCGCGAGCACATCGGTTAGGGTCGGGGCGCAGGGTCGGAGCGGGACTCCGGAGACGAACGCAGCGAGGAGAGGGTGAGAATGGGCGACGGACATGATCTGACCGTTGCCGTCACGCGGCGTGAGGTGCTGTGCACATGCTCCGGCACGGCTCCGGTGGCGCAGGCGTACGATTTGAGACCCAACTGCGCCAGGAGGCCAGATGTCCCGACTCATCAGGATGGATCAAACCGGTCACACCACGCTCGCCGAGTGGACCGCGGAGGATCCGGCGGCCG
>JALYXK010000118.1 GCA_030947145.1 Actinomycetota bacterium | reverse complement strand
AGCCTCCCCTGCCAGATAATGCGGGCATGCCGGTCAAGGCGGTGGTCTTCGACATCCTAGAAGTCAATGCCGACACGGGATGGCCGGATCGGTGGGCGACTCAGCTGCAACTCGAGCGGGACGATCTCAGGCGATGCCTGGACGGTATCTGGACCCCTGGCTCGATCGGCGCACTGACCCTCGAGGAGATCGACCGTCGAACCGCGGAGGCTCTGAGTCTCGATCACGCAACCCTCGCTGCCCTGATGAACGACGTCTGGGCTGAATACCTCGGAACCCTGAACCGGGAACTAGCCGACTATTTCGGGCGCCTCCGGCCCCTATACAGGACAGGGATCCTCAGTAACAGCTTTGTCGGCGCCCGCGAGCGCGAGCAGGCGGCCTACGGCTTCGAGGACATGTGCGACGTGATCGTCTACTCGCACGAGGTGGGCTGCCTGAAGCCCAACCCCCAGATCTACCACGTGGTCTGTGAGCGTCTCGGAGTGCCCCCGGAAGACACGGTGCTTCTCGACGACGTTCAGGCGAACGTAGATGGAGCACGCGCCGTCGGAATGAGAGCTATCACCTTCGCCGACACCCGGCAAGCCATCGCGGACCTACAGGCGCAGATGAGAAGCTGAGGCCGCCACATAGTCGTCGCCACCCTGTGCCGGGAGTGGCAGTGCGAAACTTCTCCGATCATGAGGAGGATCGCACCATGACCGCCAAGCGCATCCTGACCGAGGCAGCGCCGGCCGGCCCCGATGAGGGTCATGGGCCGGCCGGCTGGCCCGCCGTGCTCGACGGGGAGCTGATGACGGCCGGCGAGGCCACGATCCCCGCCACCGATGAGGGCCTGATCCGCGGTGACGGGGCGTTCGACGCTTTTCGGCTGTACCGGGGGCGACCGTTCGCACGATCCGCGCACCTCGACCGGCTCGAGCGAAGCTGCGGGGCGCTTGAACTTGACTGCCCGCGGGCCGAGATCGAGCGCGACCTCGACGTGCTGGTGGCGCAGGCTGGCGCACGTGACGCGGCCGTGCGCGTGATCTTAACCCGCGGCGGTCACCGGTTATGCCTGCTGGAGTCGCTCGGCGATCCCGCCGAGCTCGGGCGCCCAGCGCGGCTGCTGCCCGTTACCTATGACCCCTCGGTGCTGCTCAACGGCGTGAAATCGCTTTCCTATGCGGCCAACATGCTCGCCTCGCGCCGCGCGCGCCGGCACGGCTATGACGAGGCACTGCTCGTGCGCTCCGATGGCGTCGTGCTCGAAGGTCCTACCTGCTCGATCTTCTGGGTCAGCGGCGGATGCCTGCGCACGCCGGCGCTTGAGACGGGCGTGCTGGCGTCGATCACCCGCCGGCTGTTGATCGAAGGCGCGGTCGTGGAGGAGGGAGCCTTCGCGCTCGAGGATCTGCTCGGCGCGCAGGAGGCCTTCCTGGCCAGCACCGCGCGCGACGCCCAGCCGGTGGCGCAGGTGGGCGAACGCACACTGCCGGCGGCTCCCGGCCCGCGCACGCGCGCCGCGCAGCAGCTGCTGCAGCGAGCCATGACCGACCAGACGCTCGCCTGAGCGAGCGACGAGGCTGCGATAGGCGAGCAACCCGCCGGCCGCGACGGGCGACGAATGGTTTGACGACTGAAGGGTGCTCAGCTGCCGTCGGCGGCGAATGCAGTCGAGGATGGCTGGAGGCTGGCTGCGCGGGCTGTGCTGAGCAGCCACGCGAACAGGGTCGCGGCGCACCTCGTCGCCAGCCTGGGCAGGCCAGGCGAATGAAGGAGCTTGGTGTACCCGCCGGCCGTCAACTGATCAGCTTCCCGGCCATTCCTCCCGGAGCACGCCGAACCAGATGATATCGACGCGCTGCCCCGGTTCAACGTTGCGGGCGCGCAGAATCCCCTCTTGCCTGTATCCCAACCGGCGCGCCAGGGCGCGCACTGCGGCGTTCTCCGCTGCCGCTCGCCGTGACGAGTCGGCGCAGGGTGCGGCTGCGTAGGAAGGTGTCCTAAGGCCCCTGGTCAGCGAGGAAGGAGCTGGATCATGGGGATGGTTCGACCGACGCGGTCCGCGTTCTCCCGATAGGCAGCGAACGGAGGGAAGACGCGGTCGGCGAGTTCCCAGAGCCGAGCCTTTGACGCATCGTCCTCGAGGACCTCGGCTCGGAATGGCTGGCCGCCGAACCGGACATCAGGGTTTGCCCGGATGTTGTGAAACCAGGACGGGTGCTCGGGAGCGCCGAGCTTTGAGGCGATGATGGTCACCCGATCACCGTCGTGGAAGTAGATGACCGCGTTACGTCTCGGGCTTCCCGTGCGAGCGCCGCGCGTCTCCAGCAGCGCGGTGGGGAGCATGAGTCCCAGCCCGGCTCGGCCGCCGGTCAGTCTCATCACGAGCGGGTCGATCTTCCACACGATGGCCCTCGACAGCCAGGCGGCGGCGCGCGTACCCAGAAATCGCGTCCACGCCCGGTAGAGCGGACCGCGGGAGGCGCGGGGATCGACGTACGGCAGCGTGCCGCGGGCGGACATGACATGAACCTCCTTGCTGGGGCGCGGACTCGGAGCCTAACGCTGCTCGGGCAGCATCTGGCCTACGCTGGGCCACTCCATCCAGCAGACGCCGCGCAGAACCCGCGGGCTGAAGAGGCTAAGAGAGGCAGAGAAACGCCATGGCTGATGACGAGGAACTCGAGCTGACCCGAGAAGGCCTACTCGGAAAGCTCGCCGGCAAGGCAAAGGAAGCCGCCGGATCGCTGGTCGGCAACGACGATCTCGCTCGCGAAGGGCGCCTTCAACAGGCTCAGGTCGAGGCCGAAGCCGAGGCGGCTCGCGACGGCGAGCAGACCGATCAGGACGCGGACGCGGGAGGCTCGACCTAGACGGTCACGCGGGAACGGACGATGGGGGCCCGAAACGCCGCCGATTCGACGACTTCGCCGGTGTGATCGACCAGCCATCGGAAGGTGCGAAGTTCGTCGCTGCGGTACATGAAGATCATGCGACTGTCGCGGTCCGAGCGCATTACCGGGACGGCGGCATGCCGGCTGGCGAACAGGCTCTGGGCTTCGGTCAGCGCGTCAGCCTCGGTTGAGCATGCGAGCATGAGAACAAGGTCGACGATCCGCGCGGTCGATCTGACCGAGCGTTAGCTTCTATGGAGGTCTGGCGGCGAGACTGATGCATCGGCACCGCTAACTGGCTGGACGCCGAGACTACAGCGCTGTTGACGTAGGCTGAGTTCGCGCGGTCGAGGCGATCCGGCGCAGCGCCTGACCGAGCTCGAGCAGGAGCTCACCAGGAACCTGCTTCCTACGGCTGTGGTGAGCTGGCTCACTATCTGGCCGATCGTGGACCGGTCGACGAGATCAGATTCTGGCTGCACCTACGACCGCGGTGACCGACGGCGGATGCCCGGGTTCGGACGCCGCCGTCGGTCACCGGGTTTCATCGGGGTTAGCTCAGAGCGTCCTTGACCTTGTCCACGACCCCGCCGTTGTCGGGTCCAGGCGTCCACCCGACGGGGCACCAGGGCGGCCCGAGAGCACCTAAACGAGACGCGCCAGCAGCTGGAGCGCTACTTCGCCGGCGCCACCGCAGCGTTCGGGGTCGCCATTGACTGGGCGAGCCTGGGGTCAATCGACCAGGTCGGTCTGGGCGC
>JALYXK010000111.1 GCA_030947145.1 Actinomycetota bacterium | reverse complement strand
CCCTGCGCAATCGCCTGCGGATCCACCGGCCGGGCAGCTACTACTTCGGGGCCAGCGGAGGGCTCGGCTTCGGCATCTCCGCCGCCCTCGGCGTACAGCTCGCCCAGCCGCAGCGCCCGGTCATCTGCGTACTCGGCGAGGGCTCGGCCCAGTATGGGATCACCGCATTGTGGAGTGCGGTGGCCTACAAGCTCCCGATCACCTTCCTGGTCCTCCGCAACCAGGAGTACATGATCCTCAAGTGGTTCGCGATGCTCGAGCAGGTCACCGGCTCGCCCGGACTCGACCTGCCAGGTCTCGACGTGGCCGCCGTGGCGGGAGCGTACGGAATGGCGGCGCGTCAGGTCTCCGGCCGGGAGGAGCTGACCGAGGCGCTGCGCAAGGACATCGCCGCGCAAGACGGCCCGCGGCTCGTGCAGGTGCCGGTCGCCTCCGGCATGTGGCTCGAGTAGCGGCGCCCTCCTCGCCCATGTCGCCCAGGCCGTACGCTTCGTTCGTGCTGACTCTGGAGGGGTTGACGCGGGCATGAAGCGCGTACGGGTATTCGCCGGGGCGCTCCTCGCCGTCGTGGTCGTCCTCGCGGCCGCGCCGCATCCCTCCGCGGCCCGGTCCGGCGCGAAGGCGCCCACCCGGTACTCGTTGGTGAACGGCTGCTACGCGCTGCGCTCCGGCGGGGGCGCCGTGGGTGGCGCCGACGGCCCCTACCGGATGCAGGCCGCCGCGCTCGGCCAGTACCTGCTCTACGGCGTCCACGACGACTTTCTCGGAGGCGACCTGGCTCCGGCCTCGGTGCCCGGCAGCTCGACGGTGTGGCAGGTCGACGGGACCTCCCGCCACGGCTTCACGCTGACTAACCTCGGCACCGGCCGGGCGCAGCCGGTCTCGTTCGCTCCCGCATCGGGCTGCGCCGTGTATCCCGAGGGCGGCGTGGACGCCGGCGGCAGGACGTTCACCGGAGCCAGCCCGGTGGGTACGGTCAACGGGACCGTCGACGCCCACACGCACGTGACCGCCTTCGAGTTCCTCGGGGGCGCCTTCCACTGCGGGCGGCCATGGAGCCCCTACGGCATCGCTTACGCCCTACCCGACTGTGCCAGCGATCAACAGGGCAGCAATGGCGCGGTGCAGAGCTTCCTGGACTACGGCACACCGTCGCATCCGCACGACCCCGTCGGCTGGCCCTCGTTCCGGGATTGGCCCTCGCCCACCGACCTCGCCGAGGAGGGCGACTACTACACCGGCATCGAGCGGGCCTGGAAGGCCGGCCTGCGGATCATGGTCACTCACCTGGTCGACAACGAGGCGCTCTGCGACCTGATGACCAAGCGCGTGAACCCTTGCAACGACATGGCTTCCGTGTTCATCCAGGCCCGGGACCTGCAGGCCCTGCAGAACTACATCGACGCGCAGTCCGGCGGTCCCGGCAAGGGATTCTTCCGGATCGTCACCAACCCGTTTCAGGCGCGCCAGGTGATCAATCAGGGCAAGCTCGCGGTGCAGGAGGGAATCGAGGTCTCCGACCTGTTCAACTGCGGCGAGTTCCTCGGAAACCCCAAGTGCAGCGCGGTGCAGGTCAACCAGGGCCTCGATGCCGTGGAGAAGGTGGGAGTGAGCACCTTCTTCCCGGTCCACAAGTTCGACAACGCCTTCGGCGGCACCAAGATGGACGGTGGCGATCTCGGCCTGATCATCAACGGTGGCAACCATCTGGAGACCGGCAGCTTCTGGGATGTGCAGCCCTGCGCCGGAGCCGAGCACGATTCCCAGCAGATCACCGCGCCGACGGGCGGTCCCCTGCTCAGCCTGCTCAATGGTCCGGTGGCGAAGCTGCTCGGCGGCGCACTCCTGCCGACCTACGCTCCCGGCCCGTCGTGTAATCAGCGCGGCCTGACCCCGCTCGGCGCGTACCTGATCGACCAGCTCATCGGTCGTCACCTGGTGCTCCAACTGGACCACATGGACGCGGTGACCGCCGATCAGACGCTGGCCATTCTCGAGCGGCGCCACTATTCCGGCGTGGTTTCGGCTCACAGCTGGGATTCGCCCCAGCAGAACGGGCCGATCTACCAGCTCGGCGGTTTCATCACCCCGATCGCCGGCAGCTCGCCGGGCGCGTTCGTGTCCTCGTGGCGGGCTGCCCGGGCGATCCGGAGCCCTCGCTATTACTTCGGCTTCGGCTACGGCGCGGATATGAACGGGCTGGCCGAACAGAGCCAGCCGACCAGCGGCAACCCGATCACCTATCCGTTCAAGTCCTGGGACGGCCGGGTCACCTTCAGCCGTGAGCAGTGGGGCCAGCGCAGCTTCGATCTCAACCGGGACGGCGTGGCCAACTACGGCATGTATGCCGACTGGCTGCAGGAGCTCCGGGTTCTGGCCGGCAAGCCGATCCTGACCGACATGTTCCACGGCGCGGAGGCGTACCTCGAGATGTGGGAGCGGGCCTACGGCGTCCCGACCACGCGCGCCCTGCCGGCCCACGGGCGATTTGCCGCCCGAGGCATCGCGCGGCTGCGGCTCGGCGCCGGCTACCAGCAGGTGCTCTACGCGGCGGGCCAGCCCCTGAATCGACCGGGGTCGGATTACCTTTACAGGGTCGGACCGCGGGGGTTGGCCAGTGTCGTATTCGATAGGCGCGGCCGCGTGGCGGTAC